>JAYTVG010000183.1:0-7307 GCA_043744135.1 Deltaproteobacteria bacterium
CCGACCTTGAATCGGGTTTTGCACTGTTCACACTGGATGATCACGCGCGCCTCGGCAGGGAGCATAAAGGGGGTAAGGCTTGGTGAGCAAACCACCGGCGCGGTCGGGCCGCGGTTGACGATTGACGCAGGGCAGCCGGGTTGTCCTGCATCCGCAGTCTGCTAAGACATATGCGTTAGGGGGTCTATGAAGCAACCCAAAGTCATCAAGCGCTACGCAAACCGGAAACTCTACGATACCGCTCGCAGCTGTTACGTCACGCTCGACGAAATTTCGCGGATGATCAAAGACGGTGACGACGTTAAAGTCGTCGACAACAAAAGCAAAGACGACCTGACCGCCGTTACCCTCGCTCAGATCATCGTTGAGGAGGAAAAAAAGGTCCAAAAGATGCCGCTGAAGTTGCTGCGCAGCATCATTCAAAGCGGCACCAATTCGATGGGCGAAGCCATCGGCGACTTCGTCACGGACCGCGTCGTCGATCCAGTCAAGCGCATTCGCGACGACGCTGAGCGACGCGTCGACGCGCTGCTCAAGCGCGATGGCAAAGACGACGACGCCGCAGTCGACGCCAAAGAAGGCAAGCCGGGCGTGATTCAGGATTTTGTCGCTGCCACGACCGAGGCGTTTGAAAGCTGGCAGCGCCGCATCGACGAGCGCGTGCGCGAGGCCGTTTTAGCCGCCCTGCGCACGCAGAGCACCGAGGCGGGGACGTCAGCGGACCAGCTGCGCAACAAGCTGGCCGAGCTTGAAGATCGGCTGCGCGGCTTGGAGCAGCGGCCGCGACCCTGACGCGCGCTACTGTTTAGCTTTGCCGCGCGCGGCGAGCTTCGCGGGCAGGCCTTCAAGACGCGCGGCGATTTCCGCCAATGTTTGTTCGACATCGCTGAGGCGCTCGCGCACCTTGTCGACGTCATGCAGGGTCGGCACGTTGACGAGCCCAAGCATGGTCGTGACGCCCTGGTCGACGTTCTTTTTGGCCGCGAGCGTGGACGAAATCGCGCGCTGAACAGCGCCGACGAAGGTGTCGTTGGCGAGCAGCTGGGAGGCCACCTCACCCATTCGCTCCTCCGACAAACCCAAGATCGTTCGCACTGCACCGTCCGGCGTCGCCATCACGTCCTCCGCGTTTCGCTCAGCAAAGCACCCACGGATGCTGTGCGCCAGGACAATTGCGAGCCAATTCGTGCTGCGCGCAAGTGCCGTTTGCTAGCAGTGGCTACGCTGCGCACGGGGGCCGGGATGTTTTGACGTTTTCATCGCGGTGTTTGACCCAGACGCCGTGACGTAAAAGGATAGTCGGATGCGCGTTGCCGCCGTGTTGTGTGGTCTGTTCGTTGCGCCATTTGCGCTGGTGGCAGCGTTGGTGTTGTTTCACTACGTGCGGCGCGCTGCGTTTTTGGCGTTACGCGGCGACGCGTGGTGGATCCACCCGTGGACGCTCGTTGCGCTGCTCGTGCGCGAGGTACTAGCGACCGCGCGCATCTTGATGTGGAACGTCCTGCGTCGTGGCGAGCACCTGCCGCGCACGGCTGGCGGCGAGCCACCGGTGGTGTTGATTCACGGACTCGGCGCGGACGGCACGAGCATGTTTGCGTTGCGACGACGACTCGCCGCCCTCGGTCGCGGCACCCACGCGCCACACCTGGGACGTGTGTGGCGGCCGATCGAAGCGTATGCGCGGCGACTCACCGATGAACTTGACGGCGTCGAGGGCTCATTTGACGTCGTGGCGCATTCGATGGGCGGCATCGTGCTGCGCGCGGCGCTGCAAAACAACCCGGCGCTGTGCGCGCGCGTGCGTTGTGCCGTGACGATCGCGAGCCCACACGCTGGAACGCTCGCGGCGCTGCATCTGCCGCTTCCCGAGACGCGCCAGCTCGCGCGCCCAAGTGCTTGGCTGAGCGCGTTGCCAACGCTGAGCGAGCTGTTGCCACACGCGCGCATCATCACCGCAGACTCGACGACGGACGCCATCGTGTTTCCTACCGTCACGAGTGCTGTCGACGGCGCCACCGCGCACCACTTCGTCAACGTCGGCCACGCAGAGACGCTGACGGTCGCCCACGTCGTTGACACCGTCGTCGCGTCATTGATCGATGTCTAGTCACGCCCACCGCTCGTGTACGGCGGTGCACCATGGCGCGAGCGCTCAGTCGGTGCGCCAACCGCGGACCGGTGGCGCGTGAACAAGCACACGCCCGGTGAGGCCAGCGACGTGTCGACGTTGTCAGCCGTGATGGCGCGGCAGCTACACTTTGTTTCGGGTAAGGGTGGCGTTGGCAAGAGTGTCGTCGCGTGCACGCTCGCGCGAGCCTTTCGCTCGCAGGGGCTGTCGGTATTGTTGGTGCAGATCAACGCCACCGACACGCACTCGGGCTACCTGCAGACCGATGCCGTCACCTCGCAAAACACTGAAATTGAGCCAGGCTTGTGCGTGGTCAACATCGAGCCCAACGCCGCGATGAAAGAGTACGTGCTGATGACGCTGCGTTTTGAGGCCCTGTACAACACGGTGTTTGAAAACCGCGTGACGAAGTCGTTCCTGCGCTTTTTGCCGTCGCTGTCAGAGTTGACGACGCTCGGCAAGATTTGGTTTCACGCGGAGGAGCGCAAGAAAAACGACGCGTCGCGCGCGCGCTATGATCGGATCGTGGTGGACTGTCCTTCGACCGGCCACGGCGTTAAGCTCGTGCGCGTCGCCCGCATCATCCACGACGCTACGCGGATTGGCCCGATGGCGGAAAAGACCGGGCTGATTGCACAGGTGATGCAGGACGCGCAGCGCACCGCATTTCACATCGTGGCTCTTGCTGAAGAGCTGGCGGTCAACGAAGCGTTCGACTTGAAGCGAACCATCGTGTCGCAGCGCGCAGCACCGCTGGGCATCGCGTTTACCAATCAGGTGCTGACGCCGCTGTTTTCGCCTGCGAGCGCGCGCGCGCTCCTCGCGCTCAGCGCAGCCCCCCATGACGACGACACCGAGGCGGTGCTCGCGCTCGCCAGGTCGCGCCGCGATCGTGAAGATCTCGAAGGCCAACAACGAGCGCGCATGCAACAGCTGCAAATGCCGTGGGTCGAACTGACGTACTGCGCACCCAGAATCGACACCGTCACCAAGCGCGTTACGCGTGTTGTAGACCGCGCGCAGATTGACGCTTTCGCCGCGAGCCTGCTGCGCGACGCACGCCAAAACGGAGGATCGCGTGAGCGCTAACGTCGACGGCACAGCGGCGTTGCGCGCGGTGATGGCGCAAGCTCGCGTGGTTGTGTGCGTCGGCTCAGGCGGCGTCGGTAAGACCACCACGGCCGCGGCGCTCGCGATCCACGCTGCCAGCGCCGGCCGGCGCGCGCTCGTCATCACGATTGATCCCGCATTGAGGCTCGCAAACGCCCTCGGCTTATCCGCGCTGTCGCACACACCGACGCGTATCGACCCAAAGCCATTTGAACAGGCGGGGCTGAAGTTTTTGGCACCGTTGTCGGCCATGATGCTCGACGTCAAGGCAGCTTGGGACGACATGCTGGTGCGTACGGCGCCGTCGCGCGCGATCGCCGACAAGATCTTGAGCAATCGCTTTTACGCCCAGCTGTCGAGCGACCTGCCCGGTGCACATGAGTTCATCGCGTGCGAACAGTTACATCGCTTGGCGCAGTCCGGGGAATTCGACATCATTGTGCTCGACACACCACCGACGCAAAACGCGCTCGATTTTTTGGAGGCGCCGAGTCGGATCTTAGCGGTGCTCGACAATGAGGCGTTTCGATTTTTCGCGGCACGTCGACAATCGATCGGTTCCTTTTTTGACGGAGCGTTGTTGGCCGGCGCCGCAGGTCGCGCGCAAAGTGTGCTCGCGCGCTTCGCAGGCGAGGAAGTGCTCGAGGAGCTCGGCGACTTCATCGTGTTGTTGCGTGACTTGTACGGCCCGCTCACCAACGTCACGAAAGAACTGGTCGCGCTGCTTAGGGGTAACTCCACGCAGTTCGCCGTCGTCACAGCGCCGAGCGAGACGTCGATACGCGAAGCCGTCGCGTTCACCGAACAACTCAACCAACGTGCGCTGCACTGCGCGGTGGTCGTCGCCAACAAGGTGACAGCGATGCCCAACACCAAGGCGCTTGGCACCGATGCGCTACAACGCTTGTGCGTCACTGCAAACGTCAACCCCGACGCGGCGCACGAGGTGCTCGCGGCGCTCAGCCAAGCGGCCCTAAACGAGGAAGCGTTCGCGGCCCAAGACGCCGCCGCGCTCGCCCGACTTGCGCAAGCCGTGCGCGCGCCTGTGGTTGTGGTACCGCGCATGTCGCACGCGGTGCATGATGCGGCGCGCCTGGCGTCTTTGTTGACTCATTTGGTGGGCGGATCGCAGCGGGAACCTCAAACACGCTAAGCTTGTCAGGCATGCGCATGACGTTCACGCTTCGCACGGCTCAATGCATCCCCACGCTTGATCACGCGCGCCCCTCGCGGGTGGTCCATACCATGCGCACACGGAGGTTTTTGCTGTTGTGGGTGGTCGTGACGGTGGGCGCTTGCGCAACAGCGCAAACCAAGCACATCGATGTGCCGGAACTGCACGTGGTGGCGCGACCGGCGGGCCCCGACGCGCTTGAAGTTTACGACGCCGAAGCGCTGTTTGTACGCGGCCTCGACTTGTTAGACGGCGGTGCGTGGGGTGATGGCGTAGCTTATTTCGAGCGGCTGATTCGCGAATTTCCCACCGACAGCCACGTGTTGTTGTCGCAGTACAATCGGGGCATTTGCTATATCCACTTGGATCGCGGTGACGAGGCGGTGGCGGCGTTTGATGCGTACCTGGCCCACCTTCCCGCGGATGCCTCTGCCAAAGACACGCTCGACGGACGGTTTAAGCGCGGGCAGGCGCTCGCCGTCGCCAAGCGCTACGCAGACGTCGTCGAGTTGTTTGACACGATGCTGGGCGATGACCTGCAGGCTGAGGATCGCATCGAAGCGCTCGTCGACGCCGGCATCGGCCACTATATGTTGGGTCTCGCGGACCTCGCCGCCGACGCCGATCCAAAGCTGACACATCGCTACACCGCCGAGCATCGCTTTTTGACGGCGCGGCGGTTGTACAAAGAGGCGAGCGAGCGGCAGCGTTTGGATGTGGCGTACTTCGTCGCGCAGGCGGCGTTTTATCTCGCTGAGATCGGCCGCCTTGAATTTTCCGACATCAAACTGCGCTTCCCCACCGCCACCGAGATCAAACTCGCCGAGGCTGAGGCCGCAAAAAGTGGTGCGCCACAAAAGACCCTCGAAAGCTTGCTCGGTGAGCAACTTGAGGAAAAGTGCCAGCGCTTACTGCGCGCGCAGTATTTGTACTTGCGGACCATCCGCGAGGAGCACGCGGGCTGGGCAAGCGCCGCTGGCTATAACGTCGGGCGCATGTACGAGGACCTGCACGACGAGATGGTGTCGTTGCCCGCCCCCGACGATCTATCACCCGAAGCGCAAGCGCTCTACCGCCGCATCGTGCGCAAAAAAGTACTCGTGCTGCTCGACAAGGCGCAAAAAACCTGGACCGCCACCGCGGATATGGTGACGCGCACTGGCGCTGAGAGTGAATGGTCGCAAAAGACCCGCGCCAGCTTGGAGCGCATCCGCGACAAGCTCACGGCAGAAATCGCCGCCACCGATGGCGTCGACGGTGACGGCCACGACGTCGCGCAGGCCGCTCACGGCGCAGACGCAAGCTGAGCGCGTGCACAAAGCGCTGGGTTGCGTGCTATCGATCGGCTGTGAAACGCGTGCTCGGTGTCGATTTAGGATTGAAGCGCACTGGCCTCGCGGTGTCTGACGAGCTTGGCATCAGCGCGCGCGCGCTCGCGACGTTGAGTCCAAAGAGCCGCAAACACGACGTCGACGCGCTGGTGGCGCTGGTGTTGGAGCTTGATGTCGGCGACGTCGTCATTGGCCTGGCGTCGCTGCCCTCTGGCGATGACGGTAAGATGGCGGTGCGCGCGCGCGGCTTCGCCGAAGCGTTACGTACGGCGCTCAGCGAGCCCCGCCCACTGGTGCGCGTGCATTTGGTCGACGAACAACGCAGCTCGATTGCCGCTTCAAAGCGCTTGGTCGCCGCGGGCGTGAAAAAAAACGCGCGCAAAGCGGCGCTTGACGGAGAAGTTGCGCGCGGCTTGGTGCTCGAGTTCGTCGACGGCGCAAAACGCTGCGATTGATACCTTGTCGCATTGGCGCAGCGTGCGCCTGCGGGCCAGCCGTGGTATCGCGCACGATCAAATGGAGGCGATAGCGTGACGTCTGAAAGCAACACCCCGCTCAAGTGGGCAAAAATTGCGGGCATGGCGAGTGGGATTTTGCTCGCGGTCGCGGCTGCTGCGGGGGCGTCGCTGTACATCTACCGCATCGAGCTGATCGGCTTTTCTCGCGCGCCCTTTCACAAGGACTCGATCGACCACGTCACAGTCGAAATCCCCAAGGGCAGCGGCCCGCGCGCGATTGCCACGGTGCTCGCAGACAAAGGCGTCGTGGCCGACGCAGAGATGTTTTATCGCTACGTGCGCTTCGTCGCGAAAAAGCAAAACGCCATGAAGGCCGGCACGTACGAACTGTCGTCGAACATGGCGCCACAAGACGTCGTCGCGCTGCTCGAAACGGGCCGTCAACCGGAGCAACGCTTCACGATCCCCGAAGGGTTACGCAAAGAAGAGGTCGCCGCCATCATCGCTGCCGCCGGCTTCAGCACCACGCAGCTGCTGCTCGCCGCCATGAACGACCCAAAGACGATCGCCGCGTTTGGCGTTCCAGCGAAGGGCGCAGATGGCCAAGACGGTGTGCCTGGTGGAATCGAGGGCTATCTCTTTCCTGATACCTATCAATTCCCCAAGACGTCTAGCGTAGAAACGATATTGAAAAGGCTACGCGCTCGACTTGACGAGGTCATCGACACCGAGATGCTCGCGCGCATGAAAGAACTAGGCTGGGACCTTCACAAGACGCTGACGCTGGCGGCGATCGTCGAAAAAGAGACTGGCCAACCGCAGGAGCGTCCACGCATCTCTGCCGTTTTTCACAATCGAATGAAAAAAGGGATGAGGCTGCAAACAGACCCCACCGTTATCTACGGCATCGCAAACTACAACGGCAACATTAAACGTGACGACCTGTTGCGTCCACATCCGTATAATACGTACACCATAGCAGGCTTGCCACCGGGCCCCATCGCTCAGCCGGGTCTCGCTGCGATTCGCGCGGCGCTGTTTCCGATGACGACGGAGGACTTGTTTTTCGTGGCGCGCGGAGATTCCGGCGCACACGAGTTTTGTCC
>JAYTVG010000184.1:0-2244 GCA_043744135.1 Deltaproteobacteria bacterium
TGCAGTTGCTGGTTGCGCCTTCAGCGTCGACGTTGACGCTGAGGTGTGCGCCCACTTGTGCGGTTGTGGAACTGTCAAACCAAAGCGCGACCTCAAGTCCTTCGCCGTCTTGCGGCACCACGACTGCGCGCCCGCAGCGCTGGGTTACGCCGTTGTATTGGCTGTCCAAAAAAAACCGTTGCGAACCCTTGGCGACCGGCACGAGGACCGAGCGCAACACGCGCACGCTCGGATCAAAAAACGTGCGAGCACTGGCCGCGCCCGACGCTGGCTGCACGATCATGCTGGGCGTCAGTGAGGCGTCGTTTAGCGTTGCGTCAATCTCTAGGTACACGGGATCGGTCGCCAACACGGCGTCAGTCGGTGGCGCAGTGATGGTGGCGCCGCCAAACACGGTGGGACCGCGGTGGGTGAGGCGCAGCGCGTCGCTCACTTGGGGCCCATCCACCACCATCGTGGCCAACAGCCCAAACGAGCCACCTGCGGCAAACAGCGAGGGCAACGGCACGACCTGTCCGCGCACGCGGCGTCGGTCGCCTTGGATCTCGATCGAAAACGGCGGCACCGGTGCGCATGGATCGCCCGGCGTGGCTGGATCCCGGACCACCGTGATGATGGCGTTGGCAGCCGTAAACTCGACAGTTAACGATCCATCGAACTGATCATCCACCGCGTCGTTTGGCTGCGGCGTGGTCCAACTGATGTGGCCCACGGGGCTCGGCAAGCACAGGCCGCGCACGCTGCACAACGACGCAGGCGGGCAATCCTTCGCGCTGTCGCACTCGCGCGTGCACAGTTGCGCTCGGCAACCCTGCCCGTCGGGACAATCCGCGTCGACCACGCACGGCGCGTTGCATGCAGGCAGCCACGCCACCATCGACACGCAGCCGAGCGCACTTGCCCACCGCGTCACGGTTGGCAGTCCGGGACGTAGGAGATCTCAACGACGGCACCAGGCGTCGCCGTTTGCGTTAGCGTTACCGCGCGTCCTTGCACGGTAAATGCCGTCGCAACACCCGCCACGCGCACGGCAACAGAACCGGCGACGGCATCCGCCGACAATAAAAAGCGCCGCTGCAGGCCAAAGGTTTGCTGCCCGACGACGTCGAGCGCCGCCCCCCAAGTCGCGTCGGTGATGTCGAGCGTGACGCCGTCAAAGGCGGCGGCGACGGCCTCGTACCGCGGCGAGCCGGGCGCTACCACGAGGTTGACGGCGATGGTGGTGTTGGCAAGCGCTGCGCCCTTGAGCGCGCGCAAGCCTTCGACATAACTTTGCACGCTGCGCACGACGCTTGGGTCCACTGCTGCGACCTCGGGCGTTAGCGCGCTGTCGTCCTCGTCTGACACGATGATCACGCTTAGCGCGGCGTTGGCACGTAAAAAGCCGCCGTTGCCACCATCGAGCACCCGTCGCATGGCCTCGAGGCCGAGTTCCAACCCGCTGCCGTCGATGCCGACCTCGGCTTGTGCCGCGAATTGGCTGCTGAGCGCGCCGGTGTTCTGGGTGAAAAACGGCCCGACCAGCGATCCCCCAAGGCCAAACAGCACGTCGGTGGTCGTGATCCCGAGGTGAAAATCGCTCGGGCCGTCGTCCTGCGAAAATGCACCCGCAATAAAGCTCTCGAAATTCGCCGCCAAGATCGCTTGGTCATCTTGCATCGATCCTGAGTTGTCGACGACAAACAGCACGTCCACCCTGGATGCGGCGGCGACGATAAAGCTCTCGGTGACGGGCGCGTTTGGTGCAGTCACCACCACCGTGACGTGGACGTCGGCGCTGAGCGCGTCGGTGGTGGTGGCGCGCACGGTCTCGTCGAAGGTGCCGGGCGTCTCGCTCGCTGCCGATACTTCGACGCTGAGCGCACCGCCAGGCGCCAACGTGACCGCGCCGGTCGCGCCGAGCGTGAACTGTGGCGCGCCCGACACCAAACGGACGCTATCAACGTCGAGCGGACCGGCGCCGACGTTTTCAAACGTCGCCGTGCGCACTGCGGCGCTGCAGCCGGCTTGCACCGGGCCGAGCGCGAGCGCGTCTGGGTTTGCGCGCAGGTCGCCAAACGCGCCGAAGCCGCTGGCGGACACGAACAACGCACGCGACGGCGCACCGACGTCAGGCGCCGTGTAGTCAAGCAACACGACGGCGCTCACTGGCCCGTCTTGGTCGACCGTCCACGCGAAGTCGACCGCGCCGTGCGCCCCCGGCTCGATGCGCTCAGCACGCGTCGCCGTGTAGCTAAAGCCGCT
>JAYTVG010000185.1:0-2240 GCA_043744135.1 Deltaproteobacteria bacterium
GCAAGTTGCCGCGGAGGCCTACGACGGCTTTTTTCCCGGCGCATCACAAATGCGCGAGACGTTTCAGTACTTCGAGACCCACACGTACTTCGGCCCCGAGCACGAGGCTCGCATCGCAGCCGCGAACTCCGTTGTTGCTGGTGGCTTCACCGGCTTCAAGGATTGGGCACGCGAGCACATGAAGCCCAACCGCTGACAGCGTGACGTGGCTGGGCTTAAAAGCGCGCAGCTGCGTCGTCGACGGCATCGACGTCATGGCCGCTGAGGTACGCATCGACGGCGGTCGCTGCGTACGACAGCGCGGTGGCGCCGAGCAGCACGCTGGACGCGACAAACAACGCGTTTGCGGTCTCGCGCGTGCGCCCCACCAGCGGGGGCAGCTCGCTTGCATCGCGTTTTTTGTCCTCGGGGCGCTGGCCCAGCTGCGGGTACAACACGTAGCCGACGTACACGCCCGCAGCCGCCGTGCCTAACGTTGCAAGCCCAAACGCGCCCGTCATGCCGCCGAGCGCAAAACCTTTGAGCGGCTGGTCGTTGTAGCCTTGGCCCCATCCCGCAAACACCAACGAGCGAAACAGCGCGCCGCTTTTAGACCGCAGCACCACGGCGGCGGCGGCGTAGGCAATCAGCTCGTCGCTGGGCAGCGTGGTGTCTTGCGCGGACAACACCGCGGCCGACTCGGCGTCGACGGCTCGTACCGTGACGCGAAAGCCATCGGCGACTTCAGAGACCTGCCCCACCACCAGCGCGCGCGCCCCGGCGATGCTGCCGATCTTGGCCGCTTGTGCGTCGTTGATGGCACCCGACTGCCCGAGCGCTTGCTCATCTAAAATCTTGCCCAACGCGCTGCGCTCCACCAACGGCATGTCGTGGTCGCGCACCAAGTCGGTGGTCACGAGCTCGCTCACCACCACGCCGAGCTGTCGATCTTGCGCTTGCGGTCCCGTCGCCTCAAACGGCAACACCGCGAAGCGCTGCGTGCGGTGGTCGCCGGGCAAACGCTTGAGATCGAGCGCGATGAGATCGGTCAGCGCGCGGATCCGAGCGCTGAGCCCCTTAAGCTCGACCACGGGCGGGGCGGCAGGCAGCGGCGCGACCACGACGGGGGCGACAGGCGCGGGTGCGACGGCAACTGGCGCCTCCGCAGGGGGAGGGGGCGCGGGCGCGGGTGGTGCTTTGGCCGGGCGCGCCGCAGCGACGACGGGGGCTGATGCGACAGCGCTCACCACTGGCGACAAGCCCGCGAAACACACAAGCAACGACAGCAACATGATCACACCCTTGCGCACTAGACAGCGGCGTGACCTTAGCACGCCGCACGGGTGGAGGTTGACGTGACCCCACGCGCACGGCGAGGCTGAAGCATTCGGTTGCCCGGCGCGTCTACGGCTCGCGGTCCCCGCAGGAGGTTTGCGTATGCAAGTTGTCTCAAAGGTGTGCGTCGCTGCAGTGATGGTGGTGGTGGCAAGCGCCAGTGCTGCGTGTGGCTCGGGCGTTACGGTGGGCCAGGTGCGCTCTGCACTGAAGTCATCAGCGACGGAATCGAACCAAAAAGACTGCGCGGCCTGCGAAAAAATGTGCAAGGTCGCGGGCGAAAAAGAGGGCACCGGCGGCATCGCCGCTTGTGTGGCCGACTGCAAACAACACTGCGGCTAACGTCGTGTCGTCGTGCGCCCGCGCATTCGCGCTGTTGTCGCTGCTGTGCGCATGCGCGCCGTCGGCGCCGCGCGTGCCCGATGGCGCCAAACGGGAGGTCACGCTCAGCGGTCCGACCATGGGCTCGACGTACAACGTCAAGTTGATGCTCGCAGCTGCGCAGCACGAGTCAGACGCACGCGCCGTCGTCGACAGTGCGCTTGAGGCGGTCGAAAACGAGATGTCGACGTACGTCGCGACCAGCAGCATCTCGCGCTTTAACGCCTGGCACTCGACTGCGCCGTTCGCGGTGAGCGCAGCGATGGCGCGCGTGGTCGCGCAAGCGCTGGAGGTGGGTCGCGCCACAAACGGCGCCTTTGACATCACCCTCGACCCGCTCATCAACCTGTGGGGGTTTGATCGCAACGGCCACATCAACGCGCCGCCGTCACCGCAAGCGATCGCGGCAGCTCTTGTGCACACCGGCGTGGGCAAGTTGGCGGTGAGCGCAGGCCCACCGTGGACGCTGAGCAAAAGCGACCCCGACGTCACGATGAACCTCGGCGGCATCGCGGCCGGCTACGCCGCGGACCAGGTCGACGCGC
>JAYTVG010000186.1:0-2238 GCA_043744135.1 Deltaproteobacteria bacterium
GCCAGTGTCGACCACAAACGGACCCACACCGCGCGTGACGGTGCCGTCGTTTATCGCCGCGCGCAGTGCCGTCACGGCCGCGGGCGCCAGCGTTTTGCCTAGTTCGCCGGCCACGACCCCTCCAAGCGCGGACACCAGGGCGCCTAGCGCGCCGCTTTGGGGATCGGTGGTGAGCGCGTCGCCGACGCCCGAGCCCGCCGTTTGTGCCACCGACGCGACGATAAGGCTCAAGTCCGCGTGCTGTTGCACGCGCTCGGCGCTTTTTGCCTGCAGCCCACGATCGATTTGGTACAGCGCAAACAACGGGCCCTGCCACACCACCAACATGCCGTACAGCGCAGCGCCGACCGCCAACAACCCCACGGCGCGTTTGATGGTGCTCATGGCAAGCTCCTGATGGGGTGAACGAGATCGTGCGGAGTTGACGTCATGCTGTGAGCGCCTTGACGCGCGCGGGTTTGATGACCGCGCGCAACAACGCCGCCGTTTGTGCCCGCACCGCGCGGGCGTCTTGGTGCCCCAGCGCGCGCGACACCACGGCGCCGCTGAGGATCTGCAACACCACATCGGTGACGTGCTGCGCACGCGCTACCGGTGCTATGCCGGTGCGCGCCAAAGCGTGCGTGAGCGCCGCGTGGCGCCAACGATACGCAGGATGCTCGGCGATGGCCGGGGTCAGCTCCGCCACCGCCAACAATGCCGCGTGCGTGACGTGAAACGCCGTCAGCGCGTCCAACAACGCCAACAGGTGCTGCAGCGGCGGCGCGGACCTTTTTACGCCACAGCCCGTCAGCACACGATCTTGCAGCACGCGCTCATCATCATCGAGCAGCGCGAACAACAAGGCTCCCCGATCTGGGAAGCGCCGGTACAGCGTGCCCTTGCCGACCCCTGCCAGCGCCGCCACCTGGTCCATGCACAGCGCGTCGCTGGGGTGAGAACCTTGCGTGTGTTGGCCGATCAAGGTGCGTGCGGCGTCCAAAATGCGCGCGCGGTTGCGCGCCGCGTCTGCACGCTGGGTGGTCTCGACCCGGCCTTCATCCAACACCTTGAGCTGACGCACGCACCTGAGCATCGCGAACTGCGCGTCACTTGACCAGGGCACGTGCTGCTATTTGCGAAAGCGGCCAAAAAACGACGTCGGTGCCGGCGCGACCAGCCCACGGACCTGCGGCCGTTCACCCGTTAAGCGCTCGATGTGGTCGAGCAGCTTTGCATCTTTGCTCAGGCGCAGCGCGCGCCGGTACGCGCAGGCGGCCGCAAAGGGGTTTCCCTCGTCGACGTGCGCTTGCGCCAACTGACGCCAGGCCGTGCAACGACCCCGTGGCGTCGTCGCGGCCCCGCGCCCTTGCGTCGACCGTGCGACCTGCAGCGTGCGCCGTTGACCGTGCGCCGCCCGTCACTCCTGGTGAAATAACCAACTCAGCTGCGTGCTTGGGCCCAGCTCATCGATGACGTGGCGCCGAAAGGCCCGCTTGAGACGCGTCGCGAGCTGCCCCATGCGCTGCTTGCTGACGCCAAAGCGCAATCCCAGCTCCACCAGGCTTTTAGGCTCGGACGCCACCAGATGCTCGTTCCAAATGGCCGCGTCGCGCGCGTCGGTCAGACTCGCTTTGAAGCGCACCATGACGTCGGTGATGACCCTTTGCACTTCCATGCGGCCGGCGTTGTCTTCAGGATCTGACGCGTCGTCGGCGATGAGCTCGCCTAAGGTACTGCCGTCGTCGCTGTCGCCGACGCTGGCGTCGAGTGAGGCTTCGCGCCCATCCAAGCGCGCGACCACGCGGGCCACCTCCTCGGGGTCTTCTTGCACCTCTTTTGCGATCTCCTCGATGGTGGCTTGCTTGCCCTGCGCCAGCAGTTTGCGACGCACGCGCGGCAGCTGAAAGTACAGCTTGCGGCCCGCACGCGTGTTGCCGGTGTGGATGGCGCGTCCGTTGGTCATCAAAAATTTCGTCAGCTGCGCGCGCATCCAATACACGGCGTAGGTGCCAAAGCGCGTGCCTTGGTCCGGGTCCCAGCGCTGCGCGGCGATGGTCATGCCCGCGCTCGCCTCTTGGATGAGGTCCATCAAGTTGGTCCACGCCCGTCGGTACTGGTGCGCCATCTTGATGACCAAGCGCAAGTTGTGCACCACGAGCTTTTTGGCGGCTTTGCTGTCGGCGTGGTCACGCACACGTAGGCCGTACGCGCGCTCCTCGTCCTCGCTGAGGCGCTGCAGCCGCGTGGCCTCGCGGA
>JAYTVG010000187.1:0-2231 GCA_043744135.1 Deltaproteobacteria bacterium
GCTGGACGCGCGCGCCCCAAGGCGACATCACGCACGCCGCACAGCAGCTGCTCGACCACGAGCTCGACGGGCTCAAGGGCATGGCATTGGGCTTCACCGCGGTGTCGCTGCAACCGTTTGAGTGCCCGTTTGGCCGCGGCTTGATGAGCACCCACCAGCTCACCATCGACGGCGTGGTGCTGCAGCAATTGCACGCGGTCGCCATCCGCGGCGCGGTCGCCGTGCGCGCGGCGGGATCGTGCGCAGCCAGCGAAACCACCAGCATGCAAGCGGCGCTGATGCAGGCGCTCAGCAGCATCAAGATGGTGGATGGCGGTGCTGCGTGAGCGTGAGTAAATCCCAACTGCTCTCCACCGGTGCAGCGCTGCGGCATGCGCAAAAACAGGGCGTCAACGCCGACGACATCCGGCGCGTCACCATCGACGGCACCGAGGTGGATACCGCAGCGGCACACGGCGCTGTCGACGCACTCACGCAAGCGATCAACGCCGCCGAGGCGCAGGCCAAACAAGCCGAAGTGCAGCAAAAGGCCGGCGACAAACCGCCGAGCAACGTGTTTGCGCGCGCCTGGTCGAGCGTGGCCAGCGGCGTCTCAAACAGCGCGCGAGAGGTCGGCGCGTGGACCAGCGACAACGTCGTCAACCCCACCGGCGCGTTTTTCGCGCGCACCATGCCGGCTACCACCCGACGAGTACGCGACGGCACCCAAGCGGCGATGAAGGTCGCCGACACTGACCCCGAGCACGTGCAAAACCGCGCGACGGTGCTCATCGAAACCAAAGACGGGCGCTCGCTCGCCATCCCCGTGTTCGTCGACGACACCGCGACCTCGGCCGTGCTGCGCGGCATCAGTTTGGTGTCGGGCGCCAGCAACTTGGTGCCGATTCCTTTGGTGGGCGCCGCAGTGCAAGGCGGCACAGCGCTGTTGTCCGCGTTGGCGTCGGGCGTCAGCCACATGGCCGGCAACGATCGGCTGGGCGCGTCGTTGTGGCAGATGGCGAAAAAGCACGCGGTGATGGGCGCTGTGGGTGCCATCCCCGTGGTCGGCACGGTCACCGCTGCCGTCACGCTCAAAGATTTGCACCGACTGCGCGCCGACGTGCGCATCGACGAGCTCGTTTGTGCAGCTCCCGAGGTCGATGCATCGATGAATCTGCCAGGTGCGGCCGTTTCGCCAAAGCCGGACAATCCCTGAACACCTGTTGCGTGTTTGCGTCGAGACCCGCTACATGGGTGAGATGCCTGAGCTGGATCATTTGCGCGTCAAAGGCGCTCGCGTTCACAACCTCAAAAACATCGACGTCACGCTGCCGCGCAATCAGCTGGTGGTGCTGACGGGTCTGTCGGGCTCGGGCAAAAGCTCGCTGGCGTTTGACACCATCTACGCTGAGGGCCAGCGCAGATACGTTGAGTCGTTGTCGAGTTACGCGCGGCAGTTTTTGCAGATGCAAGACAAACCCGACGTCGACTTGATCGAAGGCTTGTCGCCCGCTATTTCGATCGAGCAAAAGACCACCTCGAAAAACCCGCGCTCCACCGTCGCCACCGTCACGGAGATCTACGACTATTTGCGCTTGCTTTACGCGCGCATCGGCAAGGTGTTTTGCTATTCGTGCGAAGAGCCCATCGTGTCGCGTGCGGCCACCCAGATCATCGACGACGTCATGGCGCTCGGTGACGGCGCCAAGGTGTCGGTGCTGTCGCCCATCGTGCGCGCGCGCAAGGGTGAGTACAAAAAAGAACTGAAAGATTTGCACAAAGAAGGCTTCGTGCGGGCGCGCGTCAACGGCGCCATGCACATGCTGGAAGAAGAGCTCAACTTAGACAAACAAAAGAAGCACTCCATCGACATCGTCATCGATCGCGTCGTCGTCAAACAAGACGCACGCGCGCGCGTGGCAGACGCGATTGAGCTGGCGATCAAAAAAGCCAACGGGCTCGTCGTCATCTTGCACCACGCAAGCGCCGGCGACAGCGAGCAGCTGCACTCGACCAACTTCTCGTGCCCTGACTGCGGCATCTCGTATCCCGAGCTTGAGCCGCGGATGTTTTCGTTCAACGCGCCGCAGGGTGCGTGCTCCGCGTGCTCGGGCTTGGGTGAGATTCAGCGCTTCGATGAGGCTCTCGTCATCCCGGATCCAAGCTTGTCCATTGAGGACGGCTGCATCAAGCCGTGGGCGGGACCGTGGATGTCGTACTATTTGCAAATGATGGGGGGCTTGTCCAAAGAG
>JAYTVG010000188.1:0-7247 GCA_043744135.1 Deltaproteobacteria bacterium
AAAACTGCGACGGCTTTTCGTACACCTGCGTGCGCGACGAGGAGTCGCCCGTGGGTTGCCGCCCCGACGAACCCGCCTGCGAGCCGTGCGAAGTCGACAACGATTGCCCAACGGCCGGCCAGTTTTGCTCGGGCGGGCGCTGTTTTGACACCGCGGGCCACACCAGCTGCACGTCGTCATTTCAGTGCAGAGGTGGCGAACGTTGCGATCGCAGCGTGTTTTTGTGCGTGCCCGACAACGGCGGCTGCCAGTTTTGCGGATCGCTGCCCGAGCTGTGCTGTGAGGACAACACGCAGGTGTGTTCGGATCAAAGCGGCTTTTGCATCGACATCGCTGAGCCCGAATGTTCCGACGCCACCGACTGCGCACTCGGGCGTATCTGCGATGCGCTGTCGCGCTGCAGTGAATGCGATGCCGAGCACCCCTGCGGTCCAAACCTCGAGTGCGACACGGGTCTTGGCACCTGCTATTCGCCGGCGGATCAGTGCATCAGCGACGCGGGCTGTCCTGGCCCGGACTGCGAGTGCCAAGGTGCCAAGCGCTGCGCGGAGGCCACCAGCACGTGCGTGTTTACCCAGTGCTTGACCGACAACGAGTGCGTCCAAGGCAACGACGCGCGCCGCGTTTGCGACCTCGGCCGCTTCACGTGCACGTTGCCCGAACCCGTGTGCGATACCGAAACCGACGAACCCAACGCCACGCCTTCAACGGCAACGCCGATGAGCGCCGCGCGCAGTTACGCAGGCCAGTTGTGCCGCGGCGACACCGACCTGTTGTCGTTCCCTGTGACGGCCGACCACCGTTATACGGCGACCGTCAACTTCGGCGGCTCGGGTCAAGCGGGCATCAGGGTCGCGGTCATCGATGGCGACGGCGCCGAAGAATCGTCCGATTTGTTTGGCGCCACCGACGCGAGCGTCGATGTCCGCGGCGTCACAGGCCCAGGCGAAGCCGGCACGTTTTACCTCAAGATCGTCGGGGACAATCCAGACTCAGACCAGTGGTCTTACACCGTTAACGTCGTCGAGGCGGTCGCCAGCCCGCCCGCAGACTGCACCAGCGATGGCCAACCCGAAGAGCCCAACGACTCGGTCGCGATGGCGCATTTGCTCCCCACCGGCTCCACCACAACCGTCACGCGCTGCGGCTCGACGGACGAGGACTTTTATCGTGTGGTGGTGCCCGCGCAGACGGGCCTTGAGGTCACCATGGCCGGCTTCGTCAACGCCGAGGGCAACATGAACATCCAAATGTTCAAGGGCTCTGCGACCACTGTGGTCGTCGCGCAGGGTGTTGGCACCAGCGACGTCGAGCGCATCACCGGACCCGAGGGTGAAAGCGAGTACATTTTGAAAGTGAAGCTCGGCAGCGCAGGCGGCGCAGTCCTCAACCAGGTCTACACGCTGACGCCGCTGTTGGTGCCCCGTCCGGCCGCGTGCTCGCCTGACGCCACAGAGGTCGACGACAGCATCGCCACCGCAGCCGTGCTGCCGACGGTCGTCGCGGGCGACAACACCATCAGCGGCGAGCTCGTCGACGTGGTGCGCTGTAACCCGCAAGACCACGACCACTTCAGTTTCACGCTGCCACCGGGATTGTCAGGCAGCGTGCAGCTGTCGTTTAACCACAACGAAGGCGACATGCGTTTGGACGTGTTGCGCCCCGACGGCTCAACAGTGGGCTCATCCAATACCTCAAACGCGGCCAGCGAGCCCGACGAACAGGTGGAGTTGCCGGGAAGCGCGACTGACAGCGTGCAGTTCATCGCGCGCGCGAGTTTAAATGCCAGTACCGGCGGCATCGTCGGCCAGCGCTACACCGTGCGCTTGGTGACCTTCGACAACACGGCGTGCTTGGCGACAGAGCCTTCGGGCGGCGACAACACGTTTAACGCCGGGCGCTGCGTGGGCAGCTTCGTATCGGGCTCGTGCCAAACCACCGGCTGTGCGGTGGGCAGCACGTGCGTTGGCGACGGTTGCGTGCCCGACGACTGCACCGGTGCTGGCCAATGCCCCGCCGGCTCAACGTGCGACATCGCGCTACAAAAGTGCGTCGACAACGACGATACGTGTCATTGCACCGACAACTCCGACCGCTGCGCAGCGTCAGGCACCGACGCTGCGCTCAACTGCGTCGCTGCCGAGACCTGCGTGTTTGGCAAGTGCGTGCTGGCGCCCGCGCCGACTTGCGCGGTGGCGGACACCACCATCGAGCCGTTAGCGCCCGGCGACCTGGCTGCGTGCGCCGCCGCTGTCTCTGGCACGCCCGGCTGCGGTCGCATCTGCGGCAATAGCGATGGCGACTTTTATCGCGTCGGCGTGCTCAACAACGCGCAGGTGTTGCACGCCACGTTGCAGTTCAGCGCCGCCGAGGGTGCGCTCGGCCTGACGCTGCAGCGCCTGGGCGCAAACGGCGTCGCGTCGGAGTTTCAGACCTTCAACGACACCGACAACGACGGGCTCGTGGAGGTGAGCTTCACGGCACCGTCGTCGCCGGCGTCGTCTGCTCGCGAGCACGCTGTGCGCGTCAGGCCGGTCGGCATCACTGGGCATCAATCGCAGCCTTACGCGTTGAGCATCGACGTCGGTGACGCCTGCATCGACGATCAAAACGACGTCGGCGCAGCAACCAACGAAACGCCCGCCGACTCGAGCCTCATCCGCACCGACCCCGTGTTTGGGCAGCCGTTTTCGTTTGATTCGCTCGCCGCGTTCGCGCCCGATTCGACCCGCTGCATCAACGACGTTGACGTCTACGAGTTCTTTGCGTTTGCGGGCGAGGACGTCAGTGTGCAGCTGCAAAATGCCCCTGCGGGTTTGATCGCGGATCTTGGCACCCGACCCGCCAACCTCGCGACGCCGGCCGTCAGCGTCGGCAACACGACCGCTGGCAGCACGGCGCTGGTGTTTAGCAACACCGTCAGCCAGCAGCTGTACGTCACCGTGAAAGCGCCTGCCGGCTCGTCCGCGACGGGGGCCTATCAGTTGTTCGTGTCGACGCTCCCTTAGCGGGTAGTCGCGCGTCGGTGACGTCGGGTCGCCGCTATGTTAGCCCAACGACATGACGACTGCGCTGATGTGTTTGGTGGCGTTTTCGCTGTGGACGCTGGCGCTGGTGTTGCTGGGCGTCGTGCCTTACCGCGCGGGCCAGGTGCTGTTGAAAAAGGCGCGTGCCAACAGCTTCACGCCCGCCGTGCCCCATGGTCCCGACTGGTACCAACGCTTGATGCGCGCCCACGCGAACGCAGCGGAGAATCTGCCGGTGTTTGCCGCGCTGGTGGTGGTCGGTGAGCTCAGCGGCGTGAGCGCACGTGTGCCAGCGTTAGGCACGTTGGCCGTGGTGGTGTGTGTGGCGCGCGTCGGGCAAACCGTCGCGCACTTATCGAGCGGTCGCTCCGTCGTCGTCAACGTGCGGTTCGCGTTTTTTTCGACGCAGCTGTTGGCGATGGTGGCGATGGGTGTGCTGTTGTTGCTGCGCTGATGCGACGCAGTTCACTGGCAGTTCAACGCAATGCAACGCCCGCGTCGCGTGGTTGGTGTTTTTGGCCAACCTGATAAGCACGCCACCATGACGCTGCGCACCGGCCCCAACCTTTCTGCTTCCGATATCGCGCACAACTTCGAAGACATCGCGCCCGCGTTGACACCGGCGGCGGCGTTCGCCGAGTCGGGGCGTTGCTTGTTTTGCTACGACGCGCCGTGCATCACCGCGTGCCCCACCCACATTGACGTGCCCGCGTTCATCAAAAAGATCCACAACAACAACCTCAAGGGTGCCGCCCGCACGATCTTGGACGCAAATCCGATGGGCCACTCGTGTGCGCGCGCGTGCCCCGTCGACAGTTTGTGCGAGGGCTCATGCGTGATGAACCTGCAAGAGCACCGCCCGATTCAGATCGGTCGCCTGCAGCGCTTTGCCACCGACGCTGCGCTCGAAAAGAAGTGGACGTTGTTCACGCCTGCGGCATCGACTGAAAAGAGCGTCGCTATCGTTGGCGCGGGCCCGGCGGGCTTGTCGTGTGCGCAGGACTTGCGCAGGGCAGGCCACGCAGTGACGGTGTTTGAGTCGCGCGCCCAGCCCGGCGGCCTCAACACGTATGGCATCGCGCAGTACAAGTTGCTGCCCGAAACCGCGCTCGCCGAAGCGCAGATGATAGCGAGCCTCGGCGTCACGTTTAAACACGGCATCAACGTCGGCACCGACGTCACCTTCGCGGAGCTTGACGCGCAGTTTGACGCGGTGTTTTTGGCGGTGGGGCTCGGTGCAACGCAAGCGCTCGGCATCGAAGGCGAGCAGCTCAGCGGTGTCGTCGACGCGCTCAGTTTCATCGAGCACCTCAAGACCAAGCCTTACGGCACATTCAAAGTGCCCGCGCGCGTGTTGGTGGTCGGTGCCGGCAACACCGCCGTCGACGCAGCGACGCAGGCCAAGCGTTTGGGTGCCGACAACGTCGCGTTCGTGTACCGGCGCAGCGAGCACGAAGCGCCGGCTTACGCATACGAGATCGACATCGCGAAAAAAGACGGCTGCACGTTTCACTGGTTGACCGCGCCGGTGCGCGTCGTCGGTGAGGGCGGCAAGGTCACTGGGCTCGAGTGCCAAACGATGCAGCTGGGCGCAGCCGACCCAAGCGATCGCAACGGTCGTCGCAGTGTGTCGCCGGTGCCCAACAGCACGCACGTGGTGCCGTGCGACCTCATCATCAAAGCGCTCGGCCAACACAAGCGCGTCGAGTTGCTCAAAACCATCCCTGGCGTCACGCTCGACGCTGCGGGGCGCGTTGTCGTCGACAACAACCGCCAAACCGCCAACCGCAAATTTTTCGCGGGTGGCGATTGCATCAACGGTGGCAAAGAAATCGTCAACGCCGCGGCTGACGGCAAAAGCGCAGCGCGCGCCATCCATGCGTTTTTGTCGTAGCGCCACAGCGCTCATGTGCGGGTTGCTGGCGGCGTTGGCGTGTACACCTGTGGCGCCGACGCCGCGGCCGCCCGTCGACTTATCGCTGCAGTTTGTGCCGCGCGGTAGCTGTGGGCGAGTGAGCCCGCTGGACTACGACACGTCATGCTTGGCGGCGATCTACGTGCGTGCCCTGGACGTGTCTCGCACCACGCTGGTGGAGCGCTGCGTCGAACTCGACAACGGGCCGGCGTCGTTGCGTGAGGTCTTACAAGGAGACGCGCTGGTGAATTTCGCGGGCTTGAGCACCAACACCACCGTCAGCTTTGAGGTGCGCGGGTTTCACAGCGCGGGTCTGAGCGCGGCTGCGGCGGGCACGTTGTGCGATCGCCCCGCGCAAAAGGACCAGTGGTTGTTTTGGGGCGAGTCGGCGGCGGTCGATCTGGCAGCGTACGACGCCAGCGACGCAGGCACCGCGCTTGTCGCGGTGGTGGTGGACTGTCGCGATTGCGCCAAGTCGTGCCCCGACGGCCTGTGTTTCGGCTGCGCGGCGATCGATGTCCCACCGCAAGACGACTGCCCCGCGGTATTCCCGCCGTCAGTGTGCGGGCCCGCCAGCGCCCAGCTGTGCGCCATTGGCTGCAGCGTCGACGCCGACTGTTTTGAAGGCGCACGACGCTGTGTCAACGACAGATGCGAATCGGCCGACACCTCGGGCACGTTGTGTTCGACGTGCGCCCCCGGTGGCAGCAGCTGCGCGCAGGGCTTCGCGTGCGTGGCACCCATTGGCGCCGACCACGGATTTTGCGCGCCACCGTGCCCCGACCAGCTGTGCGTCGCCGGCACGCAGTGCACCCGCCTCGGCGACGTCATCGATGTGCTTCCATAAGCCCGCGGTCACGCGCTAAGCGAGCACCTTGATCGCGACCACCGTGACGTTGTCGGTGCCACCGTTTTTGTTGGCGGCATCGATGAGCGCGTGACACATCGCTTCAACGTCGTCAGTGCGCGCCGGGTCGTCTTGAAACGCCAGCACCATGCCCGCGAGCTCGGGGTCGTGCACCATGCCCGACAAGCCGTCGGAGCACAGGATGTACACGTCGTTAGGCTGCGGCTCTAAGCGCGAGATGTCGACCTGCACCGTGTCTTTCATGCCGAGCGCGCGCACGATGACGTTTTTGTGGGGGAAGTTGTCGATCTCTTCCTGGCTGAGGCGGTGATTCTTTAAGTAGTCGTTGAGCAGGGAGTGGTCTTCGGTGAGCAACTCAAGCTTGTGCTGGCGAAAACGATAGCAGCGCGAGTCGCCGCAGTGCCCAACGTACGCGCCGTTGTGGGTGAACAGCGCGCTCACCACCGTGGTGCCCATACCCTTTTTGCGCACGTCGGCCTGAGCTGCTTCAAAGATGCGCCGATTTGCGAGCTTGATGCCCGCGACCAGTCGGTTCTCTTCGTACTTCAGTCCGCGCTCTTCTTTAAACGGCCACGTCTGCTCCTCATCAGCGCTCGTGATCTTAAAGAATTCCTCGATCGAGATGACTGCGAGCTCGCTGGCGACCTCTCCCGATGCGTGGCCGCCCATGCCGTCAGCGACGACGAAGAGGTTTTCGCCTGGCACTAAACGGTGGTTGTCCTCGTTGTGCGCGCGCTTCATGCCCACGTTGGTGACGCCTGCGGAAATCAATTTCACGACACAGTCCTCATGCCAGCGCTCATAGTAGGCAGGTAACCTAGTCCACACCCGATAGGCAACACCACGCGGTCGTTTCGAACCCGACAGCGCCGTGTCTTGCGCAGCGTCATCGGTGTCGCCCCCGACGACCTCGTCGCAAGCGTCACGCGACGAACATGTGAGGGATGAGCACGCTTGTGGATGGATTGTGCGATGTCCACCGCCAAGGCCACGCCCCTCCACGCTCGCACCGTGCGCACCCACACGAGCCCGGACGCGACGCTGGGCGCCTCGAAAGCAACGGTATCCAAGGGCCCAACGGAAACGACGCCCGCGCGGCTATCGTCGCTGATGCCTACCTGCCCGCCGATCCGAAGCGCGACTTCTTCAACGACGTGCGCACCAAGCGTGGCAACGCCACCGTCGCTCTTGCGGCACTGACGCACACCGAGGAGGTGTTGCGCGAGGTATCGCCCAAGCTGCTTAAGGACCTGGCGTTTGTGAAAAAGGCCGTGCTGGGGAACCCGTTCGTGTTGCTCAATGCCGGCGCAAACGAATGGCAGCAAAAAGAAACCTCAAGGCGCTGCCGAGCACGATGCGCAACGCCGTCCTCAAAGATCCCGAGGTCGCCGCCGCTGTCGTGCAGATGCGCCGAGAGCTCCAGGCGCTGCCCCTGCTC
>JAYTVG010000189.1:0-7244 GCA_043744135.1 Deltaproteobacteria bacterium
CTCGCCAGCGCGGCAGCAGCGAGCCATGCACGTTGACCATGCCGCACTTGGGCACGTCGAGCAGCCGCTGAGGGATGATGCGCCCGTAAGCGGCCACGATCGCGAGATCTATTTCCAGCGCAGAAAATGCCGCGAAAAATTGCTCACCATCTTCCGTGTCGCGCTTGAGTGTCGAGGGTTGCAACACCGCTACGTCGTGCTGTTGAGCGACAAGCTTGACGGGCGGCGGTTGTAGCTTTTGGCCGCGGCCGCTTGGGCGGTCCGGTTGGGCGACGGCAACTGCCACAGTGTGACCGCTGGCCAAAAGGGCGCTGAGCTGCGTTGCGGCGAGTGGCGGCGTGCCAAAAAATGCGATGCGCGCCATCAGGGAACTCCGTGCGCGGTGGGTGCCCACGCCGTTGCGTCAGTCGTGTCGCCGCCACTCGCGACGGCGATCGCTATCACTTGTCCTTGCGCGTTGAGCAAGGCGCGCGGTGGCACCACGACGACGAGCCCGCGCAGCCGCGCTCTGGCCACCGCTCGCGCAGTATCGTTGACGACGCCGTCGCGGCTCAGTGTGATCCACCAGGTTGCGGCACGCTCTTGCTGCACGGATAGCGGCGCTTTAACCTCGACACGCACCGCGACGTCGCGGCAAACGCGTGGTGGCGGATCGCTAAGCGAGCGGGCGGGGTCGCGAACAAATTGTACCAGACGCAAGTCCCCGGTCGTGACGCCTGCGCGCGCAACCGCGGCGTTTAAGCGCGCCATGCTGTCGCTGGTGTCAGTCAAACCTTTCGGATCGGCCAGGCAGACCAAGGCGAGCGCGGTGACGCGAAACGACCCATCATCGACGAGCGAATGCCCGCCGAACTGAACGTCACCCTCGACGCGCGCATCCGGCGTTGGCGGCGCTGGTGCCGGCACCGGGGCTGGCGCCACCGCAACAGCATGCGCACGGGGCGTGGGAGACACCGTGGCTGGCTCGACGGCTGGCGCTGATGGCGCCGGATCCGCCGCGGTGTGCGGGACCGCTAGCTCTTCCCATGTGGTCGCGTGCGACGTCGCGCACGACGCGACGGCGAGCCCCGCGATGATCGCTAGGAACGCTGCATGCCGGTTCACGCGTCGATCATCGCTTTGAGCCGCTGCATGGCTGTGGTGAGCACATCGAGCGACGGTCCAAAGCTGAAGCGCACGTGGCGCGCGAAGCGTGATTCGCGCTGAGCGCGCCTTTGGCCTGGGTTGATGTCGAAAAACTGTCCGGGTACCGTAATCACTTTGTGCTGGAGCGCGGCGCGGAAAAATTTCATGCCGTCGTCGACGTGGTTGGGCAGGTCGGCTACGCAACCCCACACATAAAAACCGCCTTGTGGTTTGACGTCGACGCGAACCCCTAAGTCCGCGAGCTTATCCAACATGAACTCGCGCTTTTTTGCGAAGGTTTTTCGGATGGCGTCGGTCTCGCGATCGATGTTTTCGTCGCTGAGCAGTGCGATCGCAGCCTGTTGCGCCGGGCGCGATCCACCCCCGTCCAAAAACGAACCGGCCGAGGCGACGGCGTCGATGACGCGCTTGGGCCCAAGCGTCCAGCTGATGCGCAATCCAGGGTAGCGCCAGTTTTTTGTCAGGCCGTCGAAGATCACCACAGGATCTTGATCGACGTCTTCGACGTACTCAGCAGCTGACACGATGCTCTTTTGCGCGCCGTCGACGGCACTCCAGATGTAGTGGGAATAAAACTCGTCGAGCAGCAGCGCGCAGTCGAGCGAACGGCACGTCGCCACCCACGCCGCAAGCTCACTCCCCACGAGGGTGCGTCCGGTGGGGTTTGTCGGATTCGACAACAACAGCGCGCTCAGCCCGCGGCCCGAAATTTCCTTACGGAGCTCGTCGACGCTGAAGTGGTACTGGCGCTCCGCCTCAAGCGCGATCGGAATCGGCGTGAACAGTCGAAACACGCTGAGCAACTCTTCGTATGCTGTGTAGTCGGGCAAGAAGTGGCCGAGGTTCACTTCGCCAAGCGCCGTCACGCAGCGGGCGAGCGCCAAGCGTCCGCCGCCACAAACGGCGATGTTCTCGGCGCTGTATTGCGAAGGCATGCCGCGCCGAAAACGGCGATTGACGGCGTCAGCGACGGCCGCGCGCAAGTCGCGCAGTCCAGCCACCGGGGCGTATTCGTAAGCATCTTGCGCGATGCTCAGCGCTGCTAAGCGAGCGGGCGCACCGGGCAGGGCGCCGGTCTCGGGCTGTCCTTGGCCCAAGTTTGCCCACGCAGGATCGCCCGCGCGGTAGCCCAAGCGCTCCGCCTCGGCCGTCACAAAGATGACACCGGTCTTTGGCACCTGCCGAAAGGCATGCATGTCTTGCGTGCGATCGCTCATGCTGCGTGCATAGCCGCGCGCGCGGGCTCGCGAAAGATCCGAACGCCGGCGTCAAAACCTTCACCAGCCCAGCGCTCGGCCGTTTGGCTGAAATGAACGGGGTCGTTGCGCGTGTTTGCCAATGGCAGATGCTTGCTCATCTCGCGCGCTTCGTCGAGAGTGTCGCTCACTAGGTGGTGATATGCGCTGTGGTCTCAATGTCGACTGTTCACCTCGCGAGCTGGCGTGCGCGCGGCGTCATGCGGGCGGCGCGTGCGTACGCCAAGGGCTGAGTGCGATGGCAGTGTTGTCGATGGTGTTGGCAGCGCTCGCGTGTCAAACGATGTCGTCGCAGGCGAGCGCGCTGGTGAGCGCACGGACAGTTTCGGTCGATGGTCAGCAGATGCCGGCAGAAGACCGCGCGCGGGCGTTGGTCGACGCTGGGAACCTTGCCGCCCGCGAACGACACGACGCCCAAGCCATGGCCGTTTTGCTCGAGGTGGTGCGCGACTTCAACGACACGTCATCGTACGGCCCAGCGGCGGTGTCGCTGGCGCGGCTCCAGCTCGATGGCGGCGATGCCAAAGCCGCACAGGCCACCGTCGAAGGGATGTTGCTGAAAGATCCAACGTCGCCGAGCGCCGATGACGCGCGCTATTTGTTGGCACTCGCGCAGCTGCGCCAAGGAGATACGCGCGCGGCAGCGCCCACCCTCAAGACACTCGTCGACAAGCTCCCCGCCGACCAGCGCGCCCAAGCCTACGAAGAACTGGGCGGCAAACTTGCCGCAGAGGGTCAGGGCACGGAGGCCGCGCGCTTTTTGTCGCGGGCACTTGAGCAAGCCGATGCTGCGCGCAAACCCGCACTTGAAGCACAGCTCGTAGACGCTGTTGATAGTGCGGTGCCGTTCGCGGACGTGCGTTTGTTGCAAGAGACCGAAGCCAAGCCCGGCTCGCTGCTCGACGAGGTCACCACCTTCAAGTTGGCGCGGGTGCACATGCATTTGCACGACTACACCAGCGCCGACGCGCAGGCCGCACGCTACCTAGAGCGCTTTCCCAAAGGCCGTTTTGCAAAGCCCGCGCAACAGCTACGCGCGTCGCTGGAGGCCCGCGTCGCCGTCGACGTCAAAGCGATCGGTGTGCTGCTGCCGATGACTGGCGAATACGCCGCGTACGGCAAGCGTGCGTGGGCCGCGATGAAGATCGCGATGGGTGTGACGCTCAAAGCCGAGGTGCCGCAGGAACCCGATCTCGATCCGACCACCGGCGAGGCCATCATCGTGCAAGCGAAGCCGGCGCCCCGCGACGAGGATGTCGTCACGGCGCCAAACGGCTTGCGGCTCATCGTTAAAGATACCAAAGGCGACGCCACGCGCGCGCCAACGCTTGTGCGCGAGCTGGTTGAGCAGCACCACATCATCGCGTTGTTGGGCGACATCTTGCTGGACACGTCGCTGCCCATCGCGCTCGCCGCGGAGGAAAACGGCATCCCCTTGGTGTCGTTGTCACGCCGCGATGGAGTCCCGCAGGCGGGTCCGTGGTCGTTTCGCTTGGCGCTGACGGCACGAAAGCAAGCGCGCGACCTCGCTGCCATGGCCGTTGAAGGGCTTGGAATGAAGCGCTTTGCAATCATGTACCCGAGGTATGCGTTTGGCGTGGAGCTCATGAACGCGTTTTGGGATGAACTCGAGCTACGCCAGGCCGAGGTCACGGCGATCGAAAGCTACGCGCACGATCAAACGACGTTCACACCTGAGGCGAAGTCGCTGGTGGGGCGCGGCATTTCTGGGGCGTCGGCGGGGCAGGCGGATTGCTTGCGTGCGGCGGGTAGCATCGACAACGAATACCGCCGCAAAAAGGCGCGCGAAGGGTGCGGCGATCTCGCGCGGCCGACGGTCGACTTCGAGGCGCTGTTCATCCCCGACGGCTACCGAACGGTGTCATACGTCATCCCCGCCTTGGTCGCTGAAGATGTGCTCGTGACGCGCGATTGGCACATCGTGGATTCCTATCGAAAGACCACTGGCAATATGGCGGTCCGCCCGGTGCAGCTGCTCGGTGTCAACATGTGGAACGACCCCGAGCTCGGCAAACGCATGGGGCATCAGATCGATGGCGCCATCTTCGTCGACGGCTTCGACGCTCGCGATCAAACGCCCCGCGTGCAGAAGTTTGTCACGCAGTTCGCCGCTGCCCAGCGCAGCAAACCGCAGCTGGTCGAAGCACAGGCATACGACGCGGCAGCGCTGTTGGCGGAGTTGCTCGTCGGTGCCTCTGGCGCGCCGACGCCGCGAACCCGCGAAGGATTGCGCACATTGTTGAGCAACGTGAAAGACTTCCCCGGTGTCACCGGGCTCATCTGCTTTGACGATCAAGGCGACTCAACAACAGAGCTCCGGCACTTCGTGGTTCAGGGCGAATCGCTTGAGGCGCGCGAGCTGAGCAAGATCGTGGGCGAGGGCAAAAAAGGGGACGGCTCATGAGCGTGCTGTTTCAATGCCCCTCGTGCCGCACGCTTGGTGTGGCGAACGCCGCGCGCATTGATGGACAGCGCGCGGGTTTGCAGTGCGCGGCCTGCCAAGCCATCACATGGTTGCCCGCTGCCGTAAACGGTGCGTCTGACGAACGCGTCGACACCATGCCGTTCATCGCGCCGACGCCAGCAATCATCGCAGCAAGCCCCCCGACGAGCGACGCGTTTGCCGAAGCCCAACGCACCGCGATCGTGCGCCTGCTGTGCGCCGATCCCTACCGCGCAACGACGGACGCACAGCGCAGCCTCGCGGACGTTTTTCAAAGTACCTTGCACACTTGGCACGATGACGCCGCGCACAAGCGGCTGCTCCAACAAGCGGCGCAAAGCGGGGAACTTGCGTTCGTCGGCCAACGCTACCGCGCGGTGCTCGAGGTTGTCAGTGGTGAGCCGCGTGCAAAAAAGGGCCAGGCCGAGATCTTGACGCTCGCGATGGCGTCGTTGGCGCAGACACGCGATATCGGCACGGTGTCAGGGCGGTCCGGGCCCAAGGCGTCGACGATCGTCACCATTGTGGTGCTGGTTGCGGCGGTGTTGGGTGTCGCGGTTGTTTTGCCGAAGCTGCTCGCACGTGCCAGCATAGCCACGACCGAATAGCCCCGCTCACTCGCAGGATCAGCCCATGACCTCCGCGGACACCCTCATCGAAGAAGCGGAGAAGAAGGCGCGTCAGCTCTTGCAAGACGCAGAGGATGAAGTGCACGCCATGATCGAAAGCGCCGCAGTGGACGGCCTCAAAGCCGGCGCTGCACAGGCGCAACACATGCGCGAGGAGATCGCGGGCTTGCAGGTGCGCATCTTAAAAGAGGTCGAAGGTGAAGTGGTGCGCGCGGCCATGCGGGTGGCGCGCGAAATTCTCGCCGCCGAACTCAGCGGCCGTGAGGACGCCGTCGTCGACATTGTGGCGACCGCGTTGTCCGCCGCTAAAACCGCCCGCGACATCAACTTGCGCGTGGCACCTCGCGACGCGGCGGTTTTGCGCGCACACAAGGCACGCATGGTCAGCGTGCTCACCCGCGCGCGTGATCTCGAAGTGCGCGAAGACCGGCGCGTGAAGCACGGTGGTGTGCTCATCGAGACCGAGTCCGGCGTCGTTGACGCGCAGCTCGAAACGCAGCTTGAAGAAATCGAGCGTGTGCTTTCGATGACGCCGACCGAGCGCGAAGATGATCGCGCGAGGGAGGTCTAGTGGCGCGGGTTATCAAAGCAGGCGATGCCGGCAGCAACCGCCAGCCGCAACGCGCGCCGACGCGCGTCATCGTCGACGCAGGTGGCAAAAAGGTCATCGAGCGCCAAGTGTTCGCGGCCAAACAAGACGCAGAGCACATCTTGATGCGCGCACAAGCAGCGCGACAGGCTCGCGTGGCGCATGGCCGCAAGCAAGCCGAACAGGCACGCGAAGAGGCGATGACGCGGGGTGCTTCAGAGGCGTTCGCCCTCGCCGCGCAGGAGGCACTCGCGGCCTTTCGGGCGCGTGCCGAGCGTTACGCGATGGCAGCCGACGACATCCGCGTGCTCGCCTTGGAGGTCGCAAAAAAAGTCATCGGCGCCGTTCCTGATCTCTCATCCAAAGACGTCGACGCGATCGTGAGACGCGGCCTTGCGGCGCTGCGTGCCAGGCGCCGGCTGCGCTTGCAAGTCAACGAGGGTCGGCTCGACCAACTTGCGTACGAGCGACCAAACCTAATGCGCGCCCTCGTCAATGAACCGGACCTGGTCATTGAAGCCGCCGACGATGTCAACGTTGGCTTTGCGCGCGTCGTCACCGAGGTGGGTGGCGCGCTTTGTACGGAGCTCAGTGCCCTCGATGCGCTGGCGGAGGCCGTCAACGTGAAAGAGGCGCCTCGGGAGGGAAAACCGCGAGGCGGGCGCGTCGAGGCGGGCACAAGACCTCGAGTGCACGCGCAGTCCCTTCGCAGCGACGTGGTCGACGCGCTGCCCGATGCATCGATCGAGGAACTCGTCGATGACGACCTCGAAGCGACCCACGGATTGAACATCGCGGCGAGCCGCAGCGACCGAGACATCGAAGAGATCCAAGCGCAACACGACGACATCTCACAAACGGCGCCGCGTCCGCGCGCCCCCACCGATCACGTCCCCACCGGCCACGTCGTTGCAGGCAGCGCGCACCGTCCTGCCACGCGTGTCGTAAGGATTCCTGACGCCGCAAACGTGCCCGCACGCGCGCCACCAGCCAATCGCGCCGCGGAGGAGTTCGAGCTCGAGCTGTTCACCGACGACGCCGTCCCGTCCGTCAAACGTTAGCGCGGCCTTGCGTCGCAGCTTTCGGTGCGTGTCAAGGTCGGTTGCCCGGTCCCGCAACGTCGAAGCAGTTCATTGTTCACCTCCCAAGGTCGGTGAAAT
>JAYTVG010000190.1:0-7231 GCA_043744135.1 Deltaproteobacteria bacterium
GGGCGGGATCACCATGTAGATGTCTTCGGGAGATGACGGACGACCAGGGTCGCGAACGATCGCCGACCGGAGACGGGATTCTGGCCGAACTGGCCCGCGTGCCCGACCCTTACACCGCGCGCGACCCCGACCAGTCGATCGCGGTGCTGTCTCGCCTGATTCGCGAGTCGCGGGCCGCTGTGAGCCCCCGAAGGCGACGTCGTGAGGCCCGCATGTACTTGCGCGAGACCCGCGCCTTTGCCGACGTCATGATCAGGATTCAGGAAGCCCCGGCAGACGAACTGCGATCGCTTGCCTTGTTCGTGATCGACCTCCTGTGGGGCGAAGGCGAGGTGGCGGCCATGCGTGGCATAGAGGTCTTCGTTGACGCCGCACAGCACGCCGAGCGCGCCGTCGCCACCGCTCTCTAAGCGCGTGGCGGCGCCGCTGTCGTCGTTGGGTTCAAACGGATCGTCGCTCGGGCAACTCAGCGCGCTGTCGCAGACCTCACGGGTGCGAATGCGGTAGCTGTTGCCGCTGGGATCGTTGCCAAACAGCGAAACGCGCTGCGTCATGTTGACCTCGCTGACCACCTTCACGATGCGCTCTTGGTCCGTGACGCCGCGTGATGACCCAAGCACCGTGCCGTCGGCGCGCAACAGTTCAAGGTCGATATCGCCGTCAACGTCGACGAAGGTGACCACGCTGTCGGCGATACAACCCACCGTCACCGGCACGCCAAAGACGTCGACGTCGCTGGGACACGCGATGGCGTCGACGCTGACGGCGGTGTCGATGGCGGTTGCGTCGATTGCGGTGTCGTTGTTTTCGTAGATGTCGTCGGCGGGGCAGCTCAAATCCGAGCTGCAGGTGTTGGTTAAAGTGATCGTGTAGTCGAGCGCATCGCGATCGCCCCCACGCACGCGCGCGGCGTACGCGCCGGCCCGCGTCGCCACCACGTTGAGGTTTTCCTGCGGGCCGGTGGTTTGCGCAGAGCCGGCCAGCGCCCCGTCGGGCGCGAACAACAGCACGTCCAAATCGCCCGCGTCTGGCGACGCACCAAAGCGCAACGCCACAGCGATAGAACACCCCACAGCGACGTTGAGCGAAAACCAATCGTCGTCTCCGCCGCAAAACACCGCCGACGCCGCGGTGCCACTTTGCAGCACGACCGCGTCGGTCCGTGTGTCGTTGTCCTCGAGGGTGTCGTCGTCGCACACGACCGGGCCGGCGTCGCGCGTGTCGACGGGGCCGCCATCGTTGACGATGGGGTCGCCGTCGCCGATGAGCCCCGCATCAATGATGTAGCCCTGCGGCGAGCCACACTCGCAGCCCGCCATCGCCACCAACGACAAAACAACAAAGACGCGCACCACGGCATCATAGCCGGTCCAAATCGCCGCGCATCGGGCGACAGTTGCCGAGCGGCACAAACGACGCCACCACCACGGGAGATCGCCCCATCAAAACACGAACCGCACCGCCACGACTCCGCGTGAAAGGCGCGGAACAGACTTAGGCTTCGTCGCCCGCGGCCTCTGCGTACATCGCCTCCGCCATCTTGTGGCTGGCGGCTTCGAGACGCTTGATGCCCTCGCGAATGATCTCGGCGTTGGTGCCTCCGAGCGAGGTTTTGAGCTCGCTGAGGTACACCTGGATGTCCTTGCGGTCCTCGGCCGACAACACGTGGCCGTACTCCTCAAGCGACTTTTCTGCGGTGTACACCAGGCCCTCGGCGTTGCCGCGGACGTCGGCGAGCTCGCGCTTGACCTTGTCGGTGTCTTTGGCGGACTCCGCTTCTGAGATCATGCGATTGATTTCGCCTTCGGTCAGCCCTGAGCTCGATGTGATGCGCACGCTTTGCTGTTTGCCGGTGCCGAGGTCGCGCGCCGTCACGTGCACGATGCCGTTCGCGTCGATGTCAAAGCTCACTTCGATCTGCGGCACCCCGCGCGGCGCCGGTGGGATGCCTACAAGCTCGAAGCGCGACAGCGTTTTGTTGTCCGCCGCGATCGGCCGCTCGCCTTGAATGACGTGCACGCTCACCATGGGTTGGTTGTCGGCGGCGGTGGAAAACACCATCGACTTCTTCGCGGGGATTGTGGTGTTCCGTTCGATGATGGCGGTGGCGACGCCGCCCGCGGTTTCAACGCCGAGCGTGAGCGGTGTGACGTCGAGCAGCAGGACGTTTTTGACCTGGCCCGTGAGCACGCCACCTTGCACCGCGGCACCAATCGCCACCACCTCGTCGGGATTGATCTCCTTGTTGGGCGCGCGGCCAAAGAACTCCTGCACGCGCTGTTGCACGCGAGGCATGCGCGTCATGCCGCCAACCAACAGCACTTCGCCGATGTTGTTTTTGTCGATGCCCGCGTCGACGATGGCTTGCTCACACGGCTTGAGCGAGCGCTCGATCAGCTCATCCACGAGCTCTTCAAGCTTGCCGCGCGTGAGCGTGAAGGTGAGGTGCTTGGGGCCGTCTTTGTCGGCGCAGATGAACGGCAGGTTGATGTCGGTTTCTTGCGAACTCGACAGCTCGTGCTTGGCCTTTTCCGCCGCCTCGCGCAGGCGCTGTAGCGCCATCTTATCTTTGCGCAGGTCGACACTGTGCTTGGCTTGAAAATCATCGGCGAGGTGGTTGATGATCTTCTGATCGAAGTCCTCACCGCCCAAATATGTGTCGCCGTTGGTGGCTTTGACCTCAAAGACGCCGTCGTTGAGCTCCAGCACAGAGATATCAAACGTGCCGCCGCCCAAATCGTACACCGCGATCAGACCGCCTTTGCCCTTGGTCTTTTTGTCCAAACCGTAAGCGAGTGCCGCTGCGGTGGGCTCGTTGATGATGCGTTTGACGTCGAGACCTGCGATGCGGCCGGCGTCTTTGGTCGCTTGGCGCTGGGAGTCGTTGAAGTACGCGGGGACGGTGATGACCGCGTCTGTCACCTGCTCGCCCAAGAAATCCTCAGCCGTCTGCTTCATCTTCGCTAACACGATCGCGGAGATCTCTTGCGGGCTCATCGCCTTGCTGCGGGCCTCCACCCACGAGTCGCCATTTTCGTGGCGCACGACTTTGTACGACGCATTGTCCTTGGCCCGCTGCACCTCGGGGGTGTCAAACTTGCGCCCGATCAAGCGCTTCACCGTGACGATGGTGTGCTCAGGATTGGTGATGGCTTGGCGCTTGGCGATCTGCCCGACCAGGCGCTCACCACCTTCGGTCACGGCGACCACCGACGGTGTGGTGCTCGCGCCCTCGGAGTTAGCGATGACGACGGGATCCGCGCCTTCCATAAAACAGACGCAGCTGTTGGTGGTGCCCAAGTCGATGCCGATGATCTTGCCCATGGTCGAACCTACCCTTGCCGCGAGCTACTAGTTTGTGGGTCCAGCTGAGACAATCACCAATGCAGGGCGCAGCAGGCGCTCGTGCAGCACATAGCCGCGCTGGAATTCCTCGCAGACATGTTGCGCAGGCACCGTGTCGTCGGCGCGCGAACCCACCGCCTCATGTTTTTGCGGGTCAAACGTGCGCCCGAGGCTATCAAAACCCACCACGCCGAACTTGCCGAGGCCGTCTTCGAACTGTTTCGCCACCAGCTTGACGCCCTGCGCGAGGGGGCTGTTTTCCGTCGACACGCCCAACGCGCGCACAAGGTTGTCGAGGACCGGCAACAGCTCCTTGAGAATTTTTTCGTTGCCGAATTTGATGGCGTCGTCCTTTTCACGGCTGACACGCTTTTTGTAGTTCTCAAAGTCGGCGGACACGCGCGTCAAGCGGTCGAACATGTCCTTCGCTTCTTTTTGCGTCTGGCTCAGTACCTCTTGCAGCTCGCCCTTCGCTTTGATGGTGGCCTCGAGCAATGCGTCGGCCGCTGAACGTTTGACGGGCGTTGGCGCTTTGACGGCGTCGCCGGACGGCGGCAGATCATCGGAGGCGTCGATCAACTCCACACTGTCCGCTTCAGCGTCGGTGGCGTCGACATGCACGTGCGCGGCGCGTTCGTGCTCCAAGCGCTCGACGCTTTGCAGCGCTTCACGCACAGCCCGGTCTGCGGCACTTTCAACTTTTGGATCGGTCACGGTGGTTTCCTATTTGGGAGTCGAGCGCTTCACGTGCCCGCAGCCGGCCGTCAATATGCTCCAAAGCCGGCGCCGGGGCTAGGTTTTGTCTCGCGCTCAGCGCAGCGCTGCGTGCGTCGACGCAAGCGGAGGCACCAGAGAATTCATCGACCTTGGGAGATGAACAATGCAATTCATCGACCTTGGGAGATGAACAATGCAATTCATCGACCTTGGGAGATGAACAATGCAATTCATCGACCTTGGGAGATGAACAACGCAATTCATCGACCTTGGGAGATGAACAATGCAAACTTGGCGCGCGGGTCGCGTGGGGTCAGCGCTCGGCCGTCGACAACGCGCGGGCCACGACCTGCGCGGTCAAGTCCACCAGCGGCACGACGCGTGCGTACGGCAGGTTTTTTGGGCCGATCACGCCGAGCACACCAAACACGCCAGCTTTGCCGATCGGCGCCGCCACCACGCCCTGATCGACGAGCGCGCTGGGGTTTTCGTCGCCGATGAAGATGCGCACGCCAGGCGCCGTGACGGCGTGGTTGAGCAACGTTTCGATCTGGCTTTCTTCATCGAGCAGCGCCAACAGTTCGCGCTTGTGGCGCACGGCGTCGCCGTCGGTGGCGGCGTCGAGCAAGTGCGAGGTGCCGTCGACATGCACGCCGAGCGCGTCGTTGGGCGCGAGGCCCGCTTGCGACAGGGCCAGCAGTTTGCTCTCAAGGACGTCGAGCTCCTGAGCGGCGCTTTTGAGACGCGCGCGCACCAACAGCAACCCCTGCTCGACTGTGCCGCCACCGATGAGTGCGGTGAGACGTTGCGCCTGCTCGCGCAGCATTTCAGCCGGCGGTGACACCCGCGGCAACAGCGCGCTATCGCCGGGTTCATGGCGCCACTGTAGCAAGCGGTTGTGCACCTTGCCTTCGTCTGTGACCACAATGAACAGCACGGCATCATCGCGCAGGCGCAGCAAGTCGACGTGACGCACGAGGCCACTTTCAGGACGCGCGGCGATGACGAGCGTGGTTTGGCGCACCAAGCGCGACAACACGCGGCTGGCCTCTTTGAGCGCGCCCTCGACACTTTGGGCCTCGCCAATGCGCAGCGCAATCTCGCCTTGCTCTTGCGTTGAGGGTGGCTGCAAGTGCAACAAGCTGTCGACGTAATAGCGCAGCCCGCGATCGGTCGGCACGCGACCCGCGGAAGTGTGCGGCTGCTCGATGAGGCCGTGATCCGACAGCGCCGCCAGCACATTTCGAATGGTGGCGGACGACACGCCCATGTCGACGATCTCGCTGAGCGCTTTAGAGCCGACCGGCTCCGCAGTCTCAATGTGCGCGTCGATGAGACTTTGTAAAATCTTGCGTTCGCGTTCTGACAGCTCAGTCATGAAACCGCCGTGTCAACTGCGCGATGGCGTCGTCGAGGTCGCCGGCGAGCGCGCTGATGTCGGCGGCGTTGGCGCGCTCGGGCGCCGCTTCAAACGCCTGCGCGCGCGCGCTCGTGCGCAGGGCACCCATGTTCGCGGTCGAGCCTTTAAGAGCGTGTGCGGCACGTTTGACGCCGTCGCGGTCGGCCGCGTCGTGGGCTCGCCGCAACGCTTCGACGCGCTCGCGGGCGTCCTGCGAAAAGATCCGCAACAGCTCCTGCAACACGTCAGGCTCACCCGGGTGCGCCAGCAGCCGCAACGCCAACAAACGCCCGAGCGTTGCTTCTTCGAGCACCGGCAGCGTGTGGGGATCGTGTGAAAGGGCCGCCATCAAGCGCCCACGGTCGTGGCATTGATCGCGTTAGGCAAGGCCATGCAGGGCTGACAGCCATGCCGCGTTTGCGTGTGCCGCCGTCAGATTTCTGAGGTCGACAAGATCGCCGACACAAATCCTGGATCTCGGTGCCAAGACTGTCATAGGGTTCGCGACGCTTAAGCCGAGTGGTTTGAGTCACGTGACCTTGCAACGGCCTATGGCCCCCATCTGGAGTCTCAAATGAAGATCGCAAAGAACCTTTTCGCCGCACTCTCACTCATCGCTCTCCTCGGTGGCGTTGCCGTCGTTTCGACCGCGTGCGCAGCCGCGACCGGCGTGAGCGGCAACTGAACCGACATCGGGCTTCGGCCTGATTTGGTTTGATGTTTTGGCGGGCTTCGGCCCGCCATTTTTTTTGGATTTGCTTGGGTTCGGTGCTTGGGCAACGCCTTGAGCAGGGGGGCTTTGGGCCGCGACCGCGTCGAGGCGGGGCGGGGGCCCAACGCCTCTGTTCACCTCCCACGTTCGGTGCATCGCGATCGCAGGAGGGTTAGCGCGACTTGCGCGACTTGGCCGTGAGCGCAGGGGATCGGGGCGCACCGTCGATCCGATCAGCGTCGATCCGATCAGCGGCGCTGGACGCTTCGCCGTGTGGCCCAGCGCGATCCGGCGCCGGTGTGGCGCGCGCTGCCTGGTTGGCGAGTTCTTCAAATGCGCGGTCGAGCTCGGTTGACGTCTCGGCGGTGACGTTGTCCGCGATGCGCACTTGCTCGATCGCGGTGTCGAGATACGCGCGCACGTCTTCGGATTGCGGATTTTTCATGACGTTGCCGAAGATCTCCTCAAGCCCGTCAGCGAGGGTCAGCATGGCGCTCCTCGCTGCGGCGAGTTGCGAGTCGACGCTGGTCATGCGCGCGAGCACTTTGCCGAGGTCGTCACGCGCCTTGGCGAAGCGCAGTCGATCGGTGCCCTCGACGGCCGTGTCTGCTAAGCGCCGATCGATCTCTGCGATGCGGCGTTCCAGGTCCTCGGTGCGAAACGCTTCTTGCCGCTCTCGCAACACCAAGCCCAGTAGCCACAAGCTCAAATAGTTCACGGCGGCATCGTCAAGTCGTTCGACGTCACGCGCCGTCACCTGCGACGACCGTTGCGCCGCCGTGCGTCCCAGCGCTCGCACCCGGTCAACCATGCGCAGGTACGTCGCGCCTTCTTTGCTGCGCGAAGGATCGTTGAGGCGGCGGGTGAGATCGTCGAGCAGGCTTTTGCGCATGGCCTCGCGCGCGCGCCCTCGGTACATGGCGTCGACGTAGTCGCGCCAGCGTTGCGATCCCGGCACAAACAGCGCCGCCACGCTTTGCACCGCGACGAAGCCGACGATCGGCACAGCGACGAGGGGGGCCGCCACCACCGCCAACGCCGCACCGCTCGCAGTCGCA
>JAYTVG010000191.1:0-7224 GCA_043744135.1 Deltaproteobacteria bacterium
GGCGTCGCGCAGCATCGGCGCTTTTCGTTTGGCCGCAAACGTCGGCGTGCGGCTGCGCCCCACCGAGCGCAAAGTGCTCAACTTGAGAGTTGGTCACGAGCTGCTGTACCGCGGCGGTGCGGCGTACGCGCTCAACGGTCTGACGCAAATCCCACTCGAGCTCGGCGTCACCATCAACGGTGGTACGTATCTGTTGCAGCCGTTGTCGTCGGGGATCGAAGAAAACCCGCTCGAGCTGTTAGCAGGGGTGAGCTACGACGTGCTGCCGTTTTTCTTGCAGGTGTTCGGTGCCGCCGGCTTCGGCATCATCTCGGGATTTGGCACCCCCGACTTTCGCGCGCTCGCCGGCGTACGCCTGTCGCCGCGCGACACGCACAAAGACACCGATGGGGACGGTGTCGAGGACAACATCGATCGCTGCGTCAACGACCCTGAAGACAAAGATGGCTTTCAAGATGACGATGGCTGCCCGGACCCCGACAACGACGGCGACGGCATCGTCGACGCCAGCGATGCGTGTCCCAACAACGCAGAAGACAAAGACGGCTTCGAAGACGACAACGGCTGCCCGGATCCCGACAACGACGGTGACGGCGTGCTGGATGCGGACGACCGCTGCATCGATGTGCCCGGCCCGAAAGATTTCAAAGGTTGCCCCGACAAAGACCACGACGGCATTGCCGACATCGACGACAAATGCCCCGACGAGCCCGAGACCATCAACGGCGTTGATGACGACGATGGTTGCCCCGACAAGGGCAAGACGATCGTGAAGTTGACGAAGGAAAAAATCGAGATCGTCGAGAAGGTCTACTTCGACTTCGATAGGGCCACCATCCAACCGCGCAGCTTCACGCTGCTCGATCAAGTGTTTTCCGTGTTGCGCGCAAACCCGGAGCTGACCCGCGTGCGTGTGGAGGGCCACACCGACGACGTCGGCGACGCGCCGTATAACTTGCAGCTGTCGCAAGCCCGCAGCGATGCGGTGCGGCAGTATTTGATCAACAAGGGTGTCGACGTTGCTCGCTTGCAGGCGCTGGGCTTTGGTGAGTCGCGCCCCATCGACACCAACACCACCGAGGCTGGCCGCGAGCTCAACCGCCGCGTCGAGTTCGTGGTGGCGGGCACCAGCGGCGAGGCACCCAGTGCGACAACACCGATCAACACCGAACAACCCGTGGCGGTCGATCCCCCACCCACCAGTGTCAGTCCGCCTGCCACAACGACAACGTCAACACCGCCCCAGGGTGATGCACCTGCCGCGGCGCACGAGGTGAAGCCATGAACAGCGCTACACTAGCCAGCATGCGCATGTCTTTTTGCGGCCTCGCGTGCTTGGCGATGATGACGACGGGCGCGCGTGCTGAGGGCACTGCGCAGATGGGGCCAAACGGTCGCATCACCGACGCCACGGTACTGTCGCTTGACATCGTCAGCGTGCAAGAGCGCATCGCATGGTTCGGCGAAGGCGGTTTGCGCGTCACGAGCCCGCTCGGCGTCGATCTTGGCGTGCTCGGCTCGGGCGACACATCGGGCGCGCTCACCGAGGCGGGCACGTACACGCTGGTGCTCACCGACACCCAGCTCATCGCGGACTGGGACGTCAGCGTCGTGAATCAAGCGGTGGCCGGCGGCCGCTTGCATTCGCAGTTGTGGGAGTTTGAGTTGCGCGGCCGCGAACAACCACGCGCGCTGTCCAACAGCTTCTTCGCGCTGGTGCCTGGCGGCGCGCCCAACACCGATGCGCTGATCGAAGTCGACTTCGAAGGGCTCAACGGCAACACGTTTCAAGTGGGCATGAACGACAGCGGGGTGGTCGGACTCAACGCCGGCCGCAGCGTGCCGCCCGACAACAACAGCTTTGTGCCGTTGTACCCGCTGTATCTCAACGCACCGTCGATCCGTGTGGGCGGCGCCCTCAACCCCACACTTTCAAACGTCAGCTTTTCAAACATCGACAACGTCGCTGGCCCCGAGTGCGGCGGCATCATCCCGGGCGTCGACAGCGGCGACTTCACCTTCACCACCAACGCCGCCGCCAGCTACAAGCTCGTGTGCGATCTCAATCAAGACGGCGCGTTTGACATCTCCGACGACGGTGACGTCGTGCTGGCAGGGCCAACGGTGGCGGGCGTCAACCGCGTGAGCTGGAACGGCACCGACCGAAATGGCGCGCCCATCCCCGCGGGCGAGTACGCGTGTCGCTTGTTCGTGCTGATCGGTGAGTTGCACTTCGTCGGCCACGACATTGAAACATCGTTTCCCGGCATGCGCATGTACGACGTCGCGCTCAATGGCGCGCAAGCGCCGCTGTCGATGTTCTTCAACGACACGCCGGTGCAGGCAGACGATGTGCCGATGCCAAACGGCCAAGGTTCGCGCGAGCGTTCAGGCGCCAACGGCCTGTTTAGCGGCCCGCAGTCGAGCACCGTGGTGCCCAATGTCACCGGGCGCGCGTGGGGCGATTTTTCCTCCAACGGCAAAGGTGGCGCCGATCAATTTTTAGACACCTTCGTGTTTTCGCGTACCTCAAATTCCGTGGTGCTCGGCGTGTCTGCGTTTGATCCGATCGCCGACAGCGACGGCGACGGGCTCAGCGACGCGTTTGAAACCTGCGAGTCAGGCACCGACCCCACCGACCAAGACACCGACGACGATGGCGTGCTGGACGGCGCCGAGCCCGACTTGGTCGACGATACCGATGGCGACGGACGCCTCGGTGGTGTTGACACCGACAGCGACGGCGATGGCCTGTTTGACGGCACGGAGCTCGGCAGCACGTGCTCCGCCGCCGCCACCCACACGCCGCCTTGCCGCGCCGACGCGGACCCCAGCACCACCACCGACGCGCTCGACACCGACAGCGACGACGACGGCATCAACGACGGCGTAGAGGACGCCAGTCACAACGGACGGATTGACGGCGTCGAAAGCGATCCGAACGATCGCTGCGACCCACTGCTGCTCGATGGCTGCCCACCACGCGACACCGACGGCGACGGCCTCGCTGACGACGATGAAGACCAGCTCGGCACCGACCCGTTCGACGCCGACACCGACGACGACGGCTTGTCTGATGGCGAAGAACCGCTCGTTGGTGAGGACTCCGACGGCGACGGTCTCATCAACGGTGTCGATCCCGACAGCGATGATGACGGCATCTTTGACGGCACCGAGGCGGGCCAAAACTGCGCGGGCACCGGCACCGACGTGACCGCAGGCGTGTGCATCGCGGATGCAGACGGCGGCGCCACCACCACAAACCCCATCGACCGCGACACCGACGACGGTGGTGTGCCCGACGGCGCGGAGGACGACAACTTCAACGGCCTCATCGACGACGGCGAGACCAACCCCAATGACCCTGCGGACGACGTGCTAGGCGACGACAACGACATGGACGGGCTCACAAACGGCCAAGAACAGACCATCGGTACCGACCCAAACGACGCTGACAGCGACGACGACGGCGTGTCAGACGGACAAGAAAGCAACGTCAACATCGACAGTGACGGTGACGACCTCATTAACGGCCTCGACTCCGACAGCGACGACGACGGCTTGTTTGACGGCACCGAGACCGGTCGCGATTGCAGCGGCGCAGGCACCGACAACAGTGCAGCTCAGTGCATCGCCGACGCCGACTCCGGCGCTACAACCACCAGCCCGCTCGACGCTGATAGCGACGACGGTAGCGTCATCGACGGCGTAGAGGACAGCAACCACAACGGTGCTGTCGACGTCGGCGAGCGTGACCCAAATGACCCAGCAGACGACGTTTCAGGCGAGCTCGACAGCGACGGTGATGGCCTGCTTGATAGCGTAGAGGTCGACATCGGCACCAACCCGTTTGACCCCGACACCGACGGCGATGGACTGGGTGACGCACAAGAGGTCGGCGACGTCTCGGACCCGACCGATACCGACGCAGACGGGGACATCAACGCGGTCGATCCCGACGACGACGACGACGGCATCTTGACGCGCGACGAGGTCGATGACTCACTCGAGCTCGGCGACAACGACGTGGACGGCGACGGCGAGCTCAACTGGCTCGACACCGATGCGGATGGCGACGTGATCCCTGACGGCGAAGACGGCCGCGACGACAGTGATGACGACGGCGTTCCTGACTATTTAGATCCCGACAGCTCGCCGCCCGATCGTGACGGCGATGGCGTGCCCGATGCTGACGACAACTGCCCCGACACCAAAAACGCCGACCAAAAAGACGACGACCAAGACGGTGTCGGCAACGTCTGCGACCTCGACAAAGACGGCGACGGCTACGCGGACGACTTGCTGATCGTCGGCGGTGGCGTCGCGAGCTGCGGCGCGCATGGCGTACCAGCACCCGTCGCCGCGGCGCTGGCGTTGTTGTGGGCCGTGCGCCCCCGTCGTGGACAACGTCGCCCGCGATGACCGCGCGACGCGTCTTAAAACGTTGTTCACTGCCCAGGGTGCGCGCGTGACGACCGCTGACTTGCACGCGTTGTTGACGGACCCGCGCGACGTCCGTGCCGTCGTGGTGGGTGGCGGTAAGACCGGCGCTGCGGCCGCGCAACTGCTGGTGCAATTGGGCGCCCAGGTCACCGTGGTCGACGACGCCTCCGACGACAAGGTGCGCGCGGGCTTGAGCAAAGGCGCGCTCGACGTGCCGCGCGTGCGCGTGGTCGCGGGCGGAATCGACGCCGCCGTGGTGTGTGAGGCGCAAGTGCTGGTGTTGTCGCCCGGTGTGCCGCGCGCGCATCCCGCGATCGCAAAAGCCATCGCGGCTGGTGTGCCGTGCACAAACGAAGTCGATGTCGCCGCGGTGGCGCTCGAGGTCTTAAGCGCAGCCCGTCACGTCGCCGCGCCGCGGGTGGTGGGCATCACCGGCACCAACGGCAAGTCGACCACCACGACGCTGTGCGGCAGCATCATGCGTATGCATGACGCCCACGCGTTTGTCGGCGGCAACCTCGGCACGCCGTACTGCGCGGCGGCCCTTGAGGCACTGTGCGGCGGAGCGCTGCCGCGGCTGAGTGTGCTTGAGTTGTCGAGCTACCAACTCGAGACCCTGACGCAGCTCAAGCTCGACGCAGCGGTGGTGACGAATCTGTCGCCCGATCACTTGGACCGTTACGCAAGTGTAGATGCGTATTACGCCGCCAAAGCGCGTATCTTTGCCCTAAAAAACCCTGCGGCCCCCAGCATCCTCAACGCACAAGACGCCGTCAGCCAACACCACCTGGCCGCTGCTGCCGGCGGCCCGCGCTATGATTTCGACATTTCTGTTGGTGTGGGAGTGAAGATCGGCACCGACACGCTTGAGGTGGATGGTGCGCTGATGCGCGTGAACAACCCGCATATCGTCGGACACCACAACAGGCAAAACGCTGCTGCCGCCGTTGCCGCGGCGCGCGCGCTTGGCGTCGCACCGGCGCTGTGTCAGCGCGGGTTAGACTGCTACGCGGGAATCGCGCACCGCTTGGAGCGCGTCGGCGTGTTGCGCGGCGTCACTTGGTTTAACGACAGCAAGGGCACAAACGTCGACGCCACCGTCACCGCCGTCAAGAGCTTTGGTGCTGGCGTGCATCTGATCGCGGGTGGCTTAGGCAAGGGCAGCTCCTATCAGCCGCTCGTCGACGCCAGCCGCAACAGGGTGGTCGCGGTCTACACCATTGGACAAGACGCCCCCGTCATTGGCGCCGCGTTTGCTGGCGTCGTCGACGTCATCGCGTGCGGCACCCTCGAGCACGCGCTGGTGCACGCGCAAGGCCGCGCGCGCGCCGGCGATGTGATCTTGTTGTCCCCCGCATGCGCGAGCTTCGACCAGTTTCGCGACTACGCGCACCGCGGCGACAGCTTCCGCGCCGTGTTCGCGGCAGCACTTGCCGCTGACACAGCAGCCGTCGGTGCGTAACCGCAAACGCGCGTGGCATCGTGCGACGGTGATACTGTCGCTACATGTGTCGCAACATCAAGACGCTGTTCAACTTTGCTCCACCCGCCACCGCTGACGAGGTGCGCGCCGCGGCGCTGCAGTTCGTGCGCAAGCTTGCGGGCACCACCAAGCCGGCCAAGGACAACCAGGCCGCGTTCGATCGCGGGGTGCTCGAGGTCTTCGTCGCCGCCGAGCGTTTGGTGCGTGACCTCAAGCCGCATGGCCCGCCGCGCGACCGCGACACCGAGGTGCAAAAGGCGAAGGCGCGTAGCGCGCTGCGTTTTCGTCGCGCGCTGCCCCAAGACGTCGTGGCGAAGCTCGCACCGGTGTGAACGCCAGGCGCAGCGCTACGACGCGGGCACTTGCGCGAGCGCCGCGTCGAGTGCAGCACCGATCAGATCGACCGTGCTTGGCGCGAGTGCACCGTGCGTGAGCAGGTGGTGATCGGCGCCCGCCACCTCGACAAAACCGGCGGTCGCAAGTGCAGCCATGCGTTTTTTGTCGGCAGTTGCGTACTGCTGATCGTCGCTGCCCACCGCGACCACCTTGGGAGTGCTGACCGCGTCTGCAAGCGCCGTGGTTTTGCTCGTGCTGTCCATCCAGCCCTTCCAAAACGCCAACGTCGCCCCAGCGATGCGCGCGGTGGCGGTAAAGCGGCCCGCCTTCATCGACGCGAACTCGGCCTCCCGCGTGCCGGCGAGATTGCGCAGTTGGCTGAGCTCTTCAAGCAGCGCGCGCTTTTTGACGTCGTCGGTCTCGGCTTTGTGCGCGCGCTCAACCACCGCGACGCGCTGCTTGAGTCCGGCGACGATCACCTCGTCGACCGCGCGCGGAATGGGCGCGAACAACACCAGCGCGCTGGCGGTTTTGGCGCACGCCGACGACAACACCACCTGTGCCCCTTGGCCGTGCGTGATGAGCACGATGCGCCCGTCGACGTTGGGATCCGCTTTCATGATGGCGCAGGCGGCGTCGACGTCTTTGGCGAGCGCTGTGGGGCCTTGGGCGTCAACGTCTGCCTGGGCGTTTTTTTTACAGCGCGCGTCGTCGTTGGGGCCGCAAGTGCGCTTGTCGTAGCTGAGCACGTGGGCACCGCGCTTGGCGAGCGCCTCTGCCCACAACAACGACACAGGCACCGGTGCCGGGTACGTCGCGACGCCGTCGCCCGCGCGCATTCCTAAGCGTGACACGTCGCCGCCACCAGGGACGATGATGACGCCAGGCCCGCGGCCGACCTTTGGATGCACCAAAGACGCGCTCAAGTGCGCCTCGCCTTCGTCCAACACGACGACGACGTC
>JAYTVG010000192.1:0-7220 GCA_043744135.1 Deltaproteobacteria bacterium
TGTACATGGTGCCGACCGTGACGTCGTGATCGAAGGGCTCGCCGCTGCGACCATCAAACAACACCGTTTGGCCCGCGCGCTCACGGCCACCGAGTTCCAGCAGGTCGCGGATCTCTTCTTCTTTGGCGCCATCAAACACCGGCGTCGCCATGTGGACACCTTTTTTGAGCTTCTTCACCAAGCGCTCGAGATCGACGTCGGAGAGCTTTTTCACGAGCTCTTTGTGTTTGCCTTCGTGCAGGGCCTTGTCGAGGACCTTCTTGATGGCGTCGCCACCATCGCCCTCTTCCAGCATGGTGTTGACGCGCTCGCCGATGCCCTTGGCCGCCCACCCGAGGTGGACCTCCAAGATCTGTCCAACGTTCATGCGCGACGGCACGCCGAGCGGGTTGAGCACGATGTCGACGGGCGTACCGTCAAGCAAGTACGGCATGTCTTCTTGTGGCAGCACGCGGCTCACCACGCCTTTGTTGCCGTGACGGCCCGCCATCTTGTCGCCGGGTTGCAACTTTCGCTTCACGGCGATGTAGCACTTGACCATCTTGATGACGCCTGGAGGCAGCTCGTCACCACGCTTGAGACGCTCGATCTTTTCAGAGAACGTCACGCGCACAAGCTCAGTTTGCTCGGCCATGTTCTTCAAAATGTTGCGTGTTCGCTCAAGCAACGCTTCGTCACCGATCGGGATGTCGCCGTAGTACTTCCAGTCGATGACCTCGAGCATCTCGTGGTCGAGTGTGTCGCCCTTTTTGAGTAGCACCTTGCCTTTGTCGTCGACCAACTTGTTGGTCGTGACGTGGCCCTTGAGCAAGCTGCGCACGCGTTCGAGCGCCGAGTTGCGGATGATGCGCACCTCGTCGTTTTGATCTTTGAGCAGCTTTGCTTCTTCTTCGTCTTCGTTGGTCTGCGCGCGAGCGTCTTTGTCTGCGCCTTTGCGCGTGAACACCTTCGCGTCGATCACCGTGCCGTACGTGCCTGGCGGCATGCGCAGCGAGGTATCGCGGACGTCGCCAGCTTTTTCACCGAAGATCGCGCGCAACAACTTCTCTTCTGGAGACAGCTGCGTCTCACCCTTCGGCGTGATCTTGCCGACCAGGATATCGCCGGCTTTGACGTCGGCGCCGATGCGGATGATGCCAGACTCGTCGAGGTCGAGCAGCGCTTCTTCGCCAGCGTTTGGGATATCGCGCGTGATCTCTTCGGGCCCAAGCTTGGTGTCGCGCGCGATGGCCTCGTACTCCTCGATGTGGATCGAGGTGAACAGGTCCTCTTTCAAGATGCGCTCGTTGATCAAGATCGAGTCTTCAAAGTTGTAACCCTGCCACGGCATGAACGCGACCGTGACGTTGCGGCCGAGCGCCAAGTCACCGCACTCCGTCGAGGGGCCGTCGGCCATGATGTCGCCGGTGTCGACGCGGTCGCCGACTTGCACGATGGGCTTTTGGTTGAAGCATGTGCTCTGGTTTGAGCGCATATATTTGTTGAGCTTGTAGATGTCGACTTGTGAGCCGGCATCGTCCAAGTGTTTGCTATCGACGCGCACCACGACACGTGAGGCGTCGACGTAGTCGACGATGCCGGGGCGACGCGCGACCTGACACACCCCCGAGTCGCGCGCGATGTTGGCTTCCATCCCGGTGCCCACAAGCGGCGCATCAGATCGCAACAGCGGCACCGCTTGGCGTTGCATGTTGGAACCCATCAGCGCGCGGTTGGCGTCGTCGTTTTCCAAAAACGGGATCAGACCCGCCGCCACCGACACCAGCTGGTTTGGACTGACGTCCATCAGCGTGATTTCGTCTGGGCGCGCCATGATGGTTTCACCAGCGCGACGGCACTGCACCATGGTCTCAGTGAAGCGCAGCTTGTCGTCGAGCGGGGCGTTTGCTTGCGCGATCGTGTGCGCCTCTTCTTGCAGTGCAGTGAAGAAGTCGACCTCGTCGATGCACTTGCCGTTGGCGACTTTGCGGTACGGCGTCTCCACGAAACCGTATTCATTGACGCGGGCGAATGTCGACAACGACGCGATCAAGCCGATGTTTGGACCTTCAGGGGTCTCGACGGGGCAGATGCGGCCGTAGTGCGTGGGATGCACGTCGCGCACCTCGAAGCCGGCGCGCTCACGGGTCAAACCACCAGGCCCGAGGGCCGACAGGCGTCGCTTATGCGTGACCTCGGACAACGGGTTTGTTTGATCCATAAACTGCGACAGCTGCGAGCTACCGAAAAATTCCTTCACCACCGCAGCCACCGGCTTCGCGTTGACGAGGTCATGCGGCATCTGCGTTTCGATCTCTTGAACGCTCATGCGCTCTTTGATCGCGCGCTCCATGCGCACCAAGCCGACGCGGTATTGGTTCTCCAACAACTCGCCGACGGCGCGCACGCGACGGTTGCCGAGGTGATCGATGTCGTCAGTCGATCCGCGTTGGTTGCGCAACTCGATAAGGTATTTGACAACCTCAAGGATGTCTTTTTTGGTGAGCACGCGATTGGTGAGCGGCTCTTCGAGGCTGAACTTGTGGTTCAACTTCAGGCGACCAACCTCGGACAAGTCGTAGCGCTCGGGGTTGAAAAACAAATTCGTGAACAGATTCTCGGCGGTGTCCACGGTCGGTGGATCGCCAGGACGCAGGCGGCGGTAAATCTCGAGGATCGACTCTTCGCGTGAGTTCACCTTGTCAAGGGCGAGCGTGTCGCGGAGGTATGGGCCGACGTTGAGTCCGTCGATGAACAGCACCTTCACATCTTCGTAGCCGGCCTTGCGCAGGTCCTCGAGCTTGTCGAGCGTCAACGCCTCGTTGGACTCGGCGAGCACTTCGCCTGTGTCCATGTTGACGACGTCCTCGGCGCAAATGAGGCCGGTCACCTCTTCGTCGGTCAGCAGCAGGACGTCCATCTTGGAGTCCTTCATCTTTTTGAGCGCGCTCTTGGTGAACTTGCGGTTCTTTTTGACCAAGATCTCCTTGCTGTCGGGCTCTTTGATGTCGCGCGTGGCGCGTTGGCCTTCGAGCAAGTCGTAGTCGATTTTCTTGGCGTATTTGCCGCGGCCCTCGAGCAGCAGCGTCTCCGTTTTGTAGTAATACGACAGCAGTTCTTCCACCGAATAGCCGAGCGCTTTGAGCAACACGGTCGCAGGGAATTTACGACGACGGTCGATGCGGCAGTAGATGATATCTTTGTGGTCGAATTCGAAATCCAACCACGAGCCGCGGTACGGGATGATGCGCGCGTTGTACAGCAGCTTGCCTGATGAGTGCGTACGGCCCTTGTCGCTGTCGAAAAACACGCCAGGTGAACGGTGCAGCTGGCTGACGACGACGCGTTCGGTGCCGTTGACGATGAACGTGCCGTGCTCCGTCATGAGCGGGATCTCGCCGAAGTAGACGTCTTGCTCCTTGACGTCGCGGATGCTTTGCGTGCCTGAGACCTCGTCTTTGTCCCAAATGACAAGGCGAATGATCACCTTCATTGGGGCGGCAAACGTCATCCCGCGCGAACGGCACTCGTCGACGTCGTACTTGGGCTTTTCGAGCTGGTAGCTGACGAACTCAAGGCTCGCGGTCTCGTTGTAGTCCTTGATCGGAAACACTGAGTTGAACACCGCTTGCAGCCCGAGATTCTCCCGGCGCTCTGGGTGCACAGTGAACTGCAAAAACTTTTCGTAGCTCTTGCGCTGGATGTCGATGAGGTTTGGAATCGGAACGAGCGTCTTGATTTTGGCGAAGTTTTTGCGGAGAGAAAAATTCTGCTGAATCGCGGACGCCATTTTCAAACCTCGACGAGAGCACCCCCACCCGAGACGTGACCGCGTCCGATGAGGACGTGATCGATCACCCGGCGTGGGGTTGGCATGATTTTGGAACTAAAACAGACCGACGCAGCGCGGCTTAAGAGATCACGCACCCGGTGTCAAGTACTCCGCGAACATCGCGATATTTCGGGGTTTTTGGGCCCAATTCGACGCCGTGTGAAGCGGACAAAGCAATTCGTCGCGCGCCTTGAAATTCGCCGACCTTGAGTTTGGAACAAGGCGAGCGAATCTCGCGGACCAACAACGTGATGCGCGCGCTGCGCGACCACACGCAGACCCGGATGCGCTGCTGCGATCGAAGCAAACGACAGCTTGAGGCCGTGGTCGCCGCACCGTTCGCGGACAGATCAAGTCCACGTCGCCAGCTGAGTGCTGGCGACGGTGCACGCACCGAAAATCCGTCAGCGTCGAAGTGAACGTTTGCGAGCAGAGTTGGTCCGTCGAAACCACAAACCGACGTGCGCGGCGTCGCTGGAAGCAGAGCGGATGATCAAGTTCGCGTTCGCGGTCTGCACTACCTGTACAAGTGAGCGACATCGCACGAGCCTTGCATCGCGCCTTAGTGCATCGCTAACGCCGCAGTGGTACGTTTGTGCAATGCGTCTTGCTTTCACGTTGTGCGCCACGGCACTGCTCGCTTGTGCTCCCGCGACGACGCCATGCGACGACGACCGCGAATGCCGCTGCCGCGCCATCACTGACGACGTTGGCGTTACTGACGGCCGCCCAAGCGCATATGAGAAAACGTTTGGCGCGCGGATTCGCGTGACCGCGCTGCGCGCATGACGCAAGCGCACGCGGACTTTCGCGCTCGCAAACATTTCGACTCGCTTGATGGACTGCGCGCCGTCAGCATTGTCGCTGTGGTGTGGCATCACTGCAGCGACCATGCGCGTTGGCTGCCGATGCTTCAGCGTGGATTTTTGGGCGTCGACCTGTTTTTCGTCATCAGCGGCTTTTTGATCACGACGCTGTTGTTGCGCGAACGCGAGCGCACCGGTGCCATCGCGCTCAAGGCGTTTTATGTACGCCGGTTCTTGCGCATCTTTCCGCCGTACTACTTGATGCTTGCGCTCACGTGCGGGTACTACGTCGCAGTCAAACACGATCGCGAGTTCGCACGCGAGGCGTTGTTGTCGGCGCTGTACGTATCGAACCTCGTCGAGGGGCACAGCATTCTCGCAATCACGTGGAGTTTGTCGACCGAGGAGCAGTTTTATCTGCTGTGGCCTCCGGTGCTGCGCGCTGGGCCGCGTGCGGCGCCATGGTGCATGGCAGCGGTTGTGTTCGCCAGCATCGCGGTGGCGTGCGGCGCCGTCCCCGGCGTGCTCGCGCTGTTGGGTCTCGCACCCGGATTGATGATCGTGCAGTCCACGCTGTTTCCGATCAGCCTTGGCGTCCTCGTCGCGCACGCCGCGCACGACGCCCGCGGTTACGCCGTGCTCGCGCGTGTGTGCGGACGATCGTGGTCAAGCGCTGCCTTCGCGCTGCTGTTGTGCGCGCTTATCAACATTCCGCACGCGGACATTCAGGGGCTGCACCGCTTGGCGATCCAGACCTGCGCGGCGGCGTGGGTGGTCGCGTGCGTGCTGCCGGCGCGGCACGCACTACACGGGGCGCTCGGCTTGCGCGCGCTGGTACGCCTCGGCACGTTGAGCTACGGCGTGTATTTGTACCACATGGTCTGTCGACACGTCGCGAGCAAGCTGCTCGACCGCGCCGACCTGCACTGGGACGTCGCACTGTTCCTGCTGTGCATGGCTGCAACGTGGGGCGTCGCTGAAGTCAGCTACCGAGCGTTTGAGGCGCCTTTGTTGCGGATGAAGACGCGACTGGGCGGTTAACGTCGCTGGCGTGCGCGCAACCGACGACACGTGTTGAGAGCCAACGTCGGCGCGCACGCGAGTCGATGAAAAAAAAGCGCGACCTCGTGGCCGCGCTTGCTCAGATGCAATGCAGGTCTGAATCTACTCTGGCGCGGGCTCGCCCGTCGGCATGGTGCCGAACACGTCGAGATCGGTGCCTTCTTTCAAGGTCACGATCGCCTTCTTCCAGTTGTGACGCAGCCCCGTGTACTTGCCGACACGCTTCGCTTTGCCACGGAAGATCATGGTGTGAACGTTGGTCACCTTCACATCAAACAACTTCTCGACGGCGTTTTTGACGTCGACCTTGTTTGCGGTGGGTGCAACCTCGAACACCACCTTGTTGGCTTCGGCTTTGAGGGCCGAGCCTTTTTCGGTGACGATCGGCCGTTTGATCACGCTGTGGATACTGTGTCGCATTTATGCCTCTTCCGTTCCAAGCAGGCGTGTCGTGATGCTTTTGACGGCCGCTTCGGTCATGACGAGCGAAGGGTAGCGCAGCATATCGAGCACGTTTAAGCCGTTGACATTCAAGTAGCGCGAGTCGGCCAAGTTTTTTGCGGCGCGCTCAAGCTTGATGTTCCCAGCGTCGACGATCAAGGTGTTGTTGCTGTCACCGGGGGTGGCGCCATTGAGCGTTTTGATCACGCCAGCGACCACCTTCGTGCGCGCCTCCGTGAGCTCAAACGCCTTGACCACCTTCAAGTTGCCCTCTTTGACCTTCAGCGAGAGCGCAACCGCAATGGCTGAGCGACGCTTCGCCTTGGGGAAACTATAGTCATAGCTGCGTGGCTTAGGAGCGAAGGCCACGCCGCCACCGCGCATATGCGGGTTCTTCTCAGAACCTTGGCGCGCGTTGCCAGTGTGCTTTTGGCCGAACGGCTTTTTGGTCGTGCCGTTGACTTCAGCCTTGGTCTTCACTTCTTGCGTGCCCCGGCGGCGCTTGGCGCGCTGCCAGTTCACGGTTTCTGTGAGCAAGTATTTTTTGATGGGCGCCCCAAAGACGCTGTCATCGAGATCGATCGAACCGACTTTTTTGCCGGACAGATCGAGGAGGTCGTGTTGAGCCATGGTTGTACTCCGTTCCTTAGCTCTTGATCTCGACGTCAACGCCAGCTGACAGGTCCAGCTTCATAAGCGCGTCGAGGGTCTGCTGTGTAGGCTCGAGAATGTCCAAGAGCCGCTTGTGGGTGCGGATCTCGAACTGCTCGCGCGATTTTTTGTCCACGAATGGACCACGCAGAACGGTGAAACGATTGATCTTGGTCGGCAGCGGAATCGGTCCGGCCACAGAAGCGCCCGTGCGCTTTGCGGTCTCGACGATTTCCGACGCTGATTGATCGAGGAGTTTGTAGTCGTACGCCTTGAGGCGAATGCGAATTTTATTTTTGGCCATATTCAGCTCACTTCTTCGCCGCGTCAGGGAGGATCTCAGTGACGACACCAGCGCCGACCGTGCGGCCGCCTTCGCGGATTGCGAAGCGCAGCTCTTTGTCCATCGCCACGGGCGTGATGAGCGTGACGGTCATCTGCACGTTGTC
>JAYTVG010000193.1:0-7214 GCA_043744135.1 Deltaproteobacteria bacterium
TTTTTCCGGCGACTATCCGATCGCTATCGGCAGCCATCGCGCGCGCCGTTGAGTGAGCGGCGCCGCTGGGCCGGGCGCTTCACGTCACCAACGTCGACGAAATGCACCGACCGCGCGATGCGGCCAGCGTCGTCATCGTCCGTGCATCAACACCTTGGGCCCGTCTTCAAACAGCACTTCGATTTTGATGCCGTCTTTGATCGCGGTGGCCACGCCGATGCCGAAGCTTGGGTGTTCGACGACGTCACCGGGCACGTAGCGATCTTTCGGCGAATAGCGTTTGCCGAGCGCCATGTTTTTGCTTTTGAGCAGCTCGTGGTAGTGCGAGGCCTTCGCGACACCTGGTCCGCCAGCGCGACCACCGCGCGCGGCTTTAGCGCGCACTTGTTTGGGGGCTTCGCCGGGCGGGAATCCCTTGTAGTTGTGTTGTGCTTTGCAGGTGTTGCAGTGCACGCGTGCGGGTTGTGCGCCCACCACCGCTTCGATTGTGTGCGCCAGCATCATTTTGCAGGGCCCGCACCAGCTGTCGACATTTCCACCAACGTTGTGAACTGACATGACCACCTTTTGCTAGACTCAGCCGTCTTTAGTGCCGATAGGAGAAACCGTGAGCATCTTCAAGCGTATCTCGGACATGGTTCGCAGCAATGTCAACGACATCCTAGATAAAACGGAGGACCCGCGAAAACTTTTGGAGCAGACCATCCTCGACATGGAGGGCGAGCATAAAAAAGCGCGCCAAAAACTCCTCGACTCGATCACGCTGGTCAAGCAGACCGAAAAGCAGGCCCAAACGCTGCGCGCTCAAGCAACCGACTGGGAGGCCAAAGCGATGGCCGCGCTCAAAGCGAACAACGACGACCTCGCACGCAAAGCGCTGCAGGAAAAACAAAGCAGCGACAGCATGGCCCTCGAGGCCGAAACGGGGGTCGCCCAGCAAAAACAAAGCACCGAAGATCTCAAAGTTCAGATCAAAGGCCTCGAAGACAAGATCCAAGAAGCCAAGCGCAAAAAGGACGAATTGATTTCGCGCCTCAACGTCGCTGACATGCAAAAGAAGCAGGCCAACATGCTCGGCGGTGGCAACGGCAACGCGGTCAAAGACAACAGCGCGTTTGATACCTTCGACCGCATGGCCAACAAGATCGAAAACAGCGAGGCGGAAGCGGAAGCGCGCACCGAGCTGCTCGGCGGCAAGGGCCCGGAGCTCGACGTAGAACTGAAGAAAATCACTGCCCAGCAGACGGCCGACGAAGCGCTGTTGGCGCTCAAGGCCAAGATGAACCCGCCAGCCACGCCGACCGCCCCGGTTGCGAGCACGGCACCGGTCACAACCGATCCGAAAGCGGCCGCCATCGATGACGAACTCGAAGCGCTCAAAAAGAAGCTGCAGGGATGAGCTGCGTTCAGGTCGCGCTGTCAGGCCCGCTGTCGTGCGATCTGAAGGTCGCAGCCGATGGGGTGTGCGATCTCGCAGGCGCAGCACGATCGCGTGAAACTGCTGTCTTTTGGCACCTCACGCTGTGATGGCACACATTTTTCCTGGCCTGGATCCTGCTGTAACATCGCGTGCCGCACCTTGAGCGGAGGAGGTTAGTGATGAAAAATCTGATCATGATCGCGAGCATCGCTGCATTAGCGACGGCTTGCGCACAAGATGCTCCGCGCCAAGTCGCGAAGCAGCGCGCTCACAACAACAACACCAATGAAATCGTGCCGGCGCGCGATTTGTTCCGCGCCGACAGTGCGATTAACGCCGTGGGCGGCCGCATCCAAGGCTCCATCGGCAACCAAACCAACCTCGATGCGAGCGCCGACAGCTTTAGCTTTTACGACGACGGCATGTACTCGTACGGCAACGTGCAGACCACCCGTGCAGATGGCAGCTTCGGGCTGTTGATCTTGTCGGTGTCGTCGTCAAACGGCATCCGCGCGCTCAACGTCGGCGAGACCACCACCACCTGCGGCGGCATGGGCGCTTTTGAAGGCGATGTGGCTGAAGGCGAAGTTGTCGTCGCCGCGACCGGCTGCACCGAGCAGTACGACGCACCCGCAAACTGCACCGAAGTGTCGGTGGACGAGCCCGCTGTCGACGCCCCTGAAGGCTCGGTCGCGACCGTCAACGTGCTCGCCCACTGGGACGCCGGCACTGACTACAACGGCAACCCGGTCGACGCACGCACCGCGAAGGGCCAGTTTCACCTCGGCGAGCAATAGGCGTTTTGGGTGATGGCTCGACGCGGCCCGCCCGTTTCGCAAGAGGATGCCGCTTTCAGACTTCCCGCGAGGTGAGTTTGGGAGCGGTTTTTTCATGAGCGCGCTGTTGGCTTGAATCTGTTGTCCCATTGCTTTGGAGTGAACCGATGTCTTCGCATCTGCGCACGTTGTTGTTTTGCCTGACGGCCGCGACGGGCGCGCACGCCCAAGGCGTGCCACCAACGTTCACGTGTGCACAGCAGCACTACGGCAGCAACGACGGCTGCGATTGCGGCTGCGGCATCACCGAGCCCGATTGCGACACGCCTTTGGTGCTCGACGGTTGCGCCTACGACGGCTGCAGTGGCGACCAAGTTCCAAGCGCGGTGGACCCCACGGTGTGTGTCGATGGCGGCTGCGGCGACGGCTACCGCGGCGCCAACGAAGCATGTGATGACGGCGACGTCGTCGACAGCGGCGGCTGCAGCGCTGACTGCACGCAAGTGACCCCCGGGTTTTTGTGTGGGGTCGCGACCGCGGGCTGCCAGGTCGAACGTTGCGGTGACGGCATCCGGACCTCGAGCGAAAACTGCGACGACGCGAACAATTCCAATCTCGACGGTTGCAGTGAAACCTGCGTCGATGAGCCTGGCTTCATCTGCTTTGATGGAGTGCCCTGTCGGCGCACCACCTGCGGCGATTTCTGGGTGGAGTTCGATTTCACCACACACTCGGGCGAGACCTGCGACGACGGCAACGTGCAAGCCGGCGACGGCTGTTCGTCGACGTGTGAAGAAGAGCCGGGGTTTTTCTGCCAACAATTTGGCGGCGGTTGCATACAGACCATCTGCGGCGATGGCCTCGTGCAAGGCGATCCGTTCAGCGGGCTCGGTGAGACCTGCGAGGATGGCAACCTTCAAAACGGCGACGGCTGCGACGGCGAATGCCACGCCGAAGCGGGCTTTTTGTGTTGGAACGGTCCCTGCCACATCCCCGGCTGCGGCGACGGTATCGTCGACAACGATGGCTTCAGCGTCACAGAACAATGCGACGACGGCAACGCCCTCAGCGGCGATGGCTGTAGCAACGTGTGCTTCTTAGAGCCGGGCTTCGACTGTTTTTCAAGACCGCCCGGTGAAGCCTGCATCGAGATCGTCTGCGGCGACGGTGTCGTGACCCAAAACGGCTTCGCGTTTGAGGCGTGCGACGACGGCAACGCCGTTAGCAACGACGGCTGCTCTGACAATTGCCAGCTTGTGGAGCAAGGCTTCGTCTGCCCAACGCAAGGCGGGCCGTGCCGCACGCCGGTGTGCGGTGATGGCCTTCGCGATGTCGCGCCATTCAATGAGTTTCAAAGCGAGGAGTGTGACGATGGCGACGTCAGCTCCGGCGACGGCTGCTCGGCTGTCTGCGAGCGCGAGTCGGGGTTTGAGTGCCCCACCAGCGGCGAGGCGTGTGTGCCGCTGCCACCCGGATGGATTTGCGCGCTGGCGTTTTTTGCGGCCGACGACGGCTGCGATTGTGGCTGCGGCATCGTCGATCCCGACTGCGCCAACCCCGCGCTGTCGAGCTGCACCTTCAACCATTGTTTCGATGCGCAGATCACTGCGATCGACCCGTGCGATACCACCCGTTGTTTGCGTCCTGAGGAGGCCGCGGCCGTCGATGTCAGCACGTGCAGTGGTCCTGAACCGGATCCGTCTGAACCTGACACCACCGATCCAAACGTCACGCTGCAAGGTGGCAACTGCAACTCCGCTGGCGACCCCGCGCTGTGGTGGCTGGTGCTCGCGTCGTGCCTTCGCGCAGCGCCGTCGCGGCGACGGGTGCGCGGGTAGTTCACGATTGGCGCGTGAGATGCTGAGCGCGAGCGGGCGTGACAGTTATGCGGCGGCGCCGTTGAGCATCAGTCGCACCAGGTCGCACAACTGGTAGCGGTAAGCACGCACGGCGAGGCTCACGTAGCGCTCGTCGTGAAAGCCGCCGGCGCGCGCCACTTCTTGGACGAGCTGTTCGGTCTCCGCAAGTTTTTCCGCCACCGTCGCGACCGTGACCTTGCCAGTCATCGCAGGCGTGACCAGGCCGTCTCGCTTGTCGGCGTCGATGTCGATCAAATCATCGAGCGACTGCACAAGCTCCGACACGCCGTACATCCAGGCACGCTCGCGGTCGCCGACGAAGCCGCGCGCAGCCCAACACATGCCATCGACGCCGGCCAAAATCCCGTCCCATCGCCAGCACCAGCCTGAGGGGTCCACCTCGCCCTCGAGATTTTTCACCTCGGCGTCGGCCCAGCGCGCGCACATCGTGAAGCAAGCCTCAATTTCGTCGCGATCGCGTCCGTGCACGCCTGCGCGCATCGCCGCCACGATCGCCGCCAGCAACGCCTGCGCAGGATTGGTCGGTGTGGCGTTGCCCGCCAACAACTCGGTAAACGCGCGCGCCCGCGACAGCATGGGTACATCGTGCATATGCGCATCGAGCGTCTCGTCGGCGAGCGCGATAAACGCGGCGGCGAGCGCGATGCGTCGGCGCTGCGTGCGCAACGTGACCGCGCACAACGGCGTAAGCACGATGTCGAGCAGCGCGATGAAGCGCTGCGGCGCAAGGCTCAACCGTTGGACGGTGCGCACGAACATGTCCACGACGCGAGGGCGCCCAGGCGCCAACAGCAGCGCGGTGTACGGCCCACAGGCATAGACGTTTTCCACGGCAATCCGCAGCTTCGCGCCCACCCGCGACCCGGGGAGCTGCAGCGCGGGCCAATGCTTAGCGATCTCGGGTGCCACAAACACGTCGAACGCCCGCGCCGCCTCTTTGCGCAGCGCGCGCGAAAACGCGCCATCGCGCTCGACCGTCGGACCCAAGATCTTGACCAGCGCGGCGGCATTTTCTGCCGACGTTTGCACGCGACCCAAGCGGGGCGTGAAATCGTCAGGACCTTGTCGGGCCACGCTCAGACTTTGCCCATCCACGAGACCTCCGGCAGGAGGTACGGCGTCGCCGGCGTCGCGGTTCATTTGTGGGCTGATGCTCATGATGCGAACCTTGCGAGTGAGCCTGGGAATTGCAAACCCCTATTGGATGCGCACGTTGACGGTCTTTGAGATGCCCGGCTCTTCCATGGTGACGCCGTACAGCTGATCCGCCACCTCCATGGTCTTTTTGTTGTGGGTGATGACGATGAACTGGGAGATCGCAGACACGTCGCGCACCATGTCGTTGAAGCGGCCGACGTTGGCCTCATCCAGCGGCGCATCAACCTCGTCAAGCAAGCAAAACGGCGACGGCTTCATCAAAAAGATCGAAAACAGCAGCGACACCGCCGTCAGCGCCTGCTCGCCGCCCGACATCAGCGCCACGCTGCCAAGCTTTTTGCCCGGCGGTTGGGCGTAGATCTCCACGCCGGTGGTGAGCATGTCGTTTGGGTCGGTCAGCGCCAGCCACGCCTTGCCGCCGCGAAACAGCCGCGGGAACACCTGCTGAAAGCGCTCGTTGATGCCCTCGAAGGTTTCTTGGAACCGCTTGCGCGTGGTGCGGTTGATCTTCACGATGGCTTTTTCCAACTGGTTGAGCGCATGCGTGAGGTCGTCGGCCTGCGTCTTTAAAAACAAGTGGCGCGCCTCCAACTCGACACACTCGTCGATCGCGGTCAGGTTGATCGCCCCCATGGCCTCGATGGCTCGCTCGAGCTCGTGCAGACGCGCCTCAAGCTCGGGCGGTGGAATCTCGCGCATGTGGTAGTCAAACAGCGCCTCTTGCGGCGTGGTGCGGTGGCGCTCGATGGTGCGATCGACGATGGCGTCAAGCTCGAGCTCGCGCTCGCGAATGCGCACCTGCAAACCCGCGTGCGAACCGCGCGCGGCGTCGAGGGCTTGGCGGGCCGCTCGCGCTTCGTGCTCAAGCACCCGCACGTCTTCTGAGGCGCGCTCAGCAGCGGTCCTCGCTTGGTCGAGGGCGGTTTTGAGCTCGACGCGCTCCGCGCCGTAGGTTGCGAGCAGGGCGCGCGCATCGGCCTCCACTTTCGTCAGCTCGGCGCGTTCGCCGTGGCCGTCTTGAATTTGCTTTTGCAGGCGCTCAAGGCGCTGTTCGAGGTCGACCGCCTGGCGTTGCGCGCCTTGCAGGTTTTTCTTCATCATCTCGCGCCGCTCAGCGACGGAGGCCGCGCGCACCCGCATGGTGGTGACGGCCTCTTGCTGTGCGGCGATCGACTGGTCCATGTCGACAAGCGCAGTGCTGCGCTGGGCGAGCTCGGCTTCGCTTTGTGCGCGCGCGGATTCCGCGGCGGCAAGCTTCGTGCGGCGTTCGTCGAGGTCACTTTGCGCTTGCAGTAAGCCACTTTGCGCGCGCGTGTCGTCAGCGAGCAGCTTCTCGGTGCGTTGCGTAAGACGCAGCACGTCGTCATCCGCGCGCTTGACGCCGCCTTTAACCTCCACCAACTTGAGCGTCACGGCCTGCAGCCGCTCGGCGGTGGAGCTGAGCGTGTCGTTTAGGGCGCGCAGCTGGCCGTCGAGATCTTCAACGGTGCGGCGCTTTTCAGCAGCACTCTCACGCAGAGTTTGCACCTCGTCGGTGAGCTCACGCATCTCGCGCTTTTGGCGCAGCACACCTTGGTCGCCGCCACTGCCGGCCTTGATGGAGCCGACGGGATCAAGCACGGCACCGGTGCGCGTCGCGAGCACCAGCCCACGGCTGCGCGCCGCTGGCCATACGCTCAACGCAGCCTCGAGATCGTCGACGATGAAGATGCGCGACAGCACGCTTTTGACGGCAGGGCTCGACTTGCCCTTTGCTTTCACCAAGCCAAACACACACTGCGCGCCGTCGAGGTCGGTGTCGGCCGCGGCGTCCGCGAGTCCATCTTCCACGAGCAGCTCTGCGCGGCCCTTTTTGTGGGCACCCAAATGCTCAACGGCAGCGCGCACGCAGTCGGTGTCGGCCACCACCACGCTTTGCAAACGCAACCCAAGGGCTGCCTCAAGCGCGGTCTCGACGTCGCTTGGCGCATCAAACAGATC
>JAYTVG010000194.1:0-2222 GCA_043744135.1 Deltaproteobacteria bacterium
GTGGCACGCGCTAAATGTAAACAGTGGTGACTGCTCGGGCCGACCCATCACGAGATCTTCCGTACCGGTGTTTGGCGTCGTCGTCGAAAAACGCAGCAAGCGACGGTTGCCCTTCTCCGTGACGCAGCCCTCAAACACGCCGCAGCTTTCCTCACCAAAGTTTGCCTCTTGGACCTCGAGGGTATCAAACAACACCGCGGCATCGACGGACAGGTCGGGCAAGCGACACACGCCGTCGACGCACGAGCCGGTCGGACAGCAGTCTAAGCCGCACACGTCGCCGCCGCATTGCAGATTGACGATCGGGATGCGCGTGCTGACGACGTTGTCGGTGCTGATGCCGTCGTAGCGCCCGTCGGGATCGAGCTCGAGCTCTAGCGTGTAGTCGCCAGCAGGGACGTCGGTGAGGTCGATGAGGTTGGTGCCGCTGGAGCGCAGTTGGTGCGTCTCGCCCGGCAACCAATCAACCACCCCGGTCGACCACCGCCCACTCGCGTGCACGGCGCCTGCGTCGTCGAGCACGCGCCACTGCAAGATGTCGACGACGACGCTGTTGCCGCAAGCGCCCGGCTCCGTCGTGAGCGCGAGCGGCTGGGTGCCGCGGTTGGTGACATCGACGCTCAGCTCCATCAGCGCACGAATGCCCACCTGCGCGATGCCCGCGACCACCTCGCAGTCGTCGGCGACGAACGCGCGATAGGTCGCGGTGGCGGGCAGCGTGACGGGAAGCGCATTGACGTGCAGATCGACGCCCGGGTCGCCTTCGCCCTCGCCTTCACCTTCGCCTTCACCCTCGCCCTCGCCTTCACCCTCACCCTCGCTTGGACGGTTTTTATTGTCGTCACTCGGTGCGGCGCTCGGGGAGCAGCCGTAGGTCAAAAGCGACACGGAAAGACAGCAAAACACGCGCATTGTGGAGCCTCGTGGGCGCACGCTACCTCAGCGGCGCGCAAGGTTCATCCTGCGGACGGCTGACCTGCGTCGATGTCAGGGGGCGCATGTGCCGCGCGTGTCCACGTTTGACCCACCGCGACGCTCAACACACTCAGCCAGCGGAGAGCAACGCCTTAATCGCACCGTAGTCGTCTTCGTGCACCGAGCCAACGCGCACGCAGCGCACGGCGTTGTCGGCGTCGACGAGCGCGTGCACGGGAATCGGTGAGCCGGGGTCCGCGCCGAGCGCCGACAGCGTCGCTGGCAAGTCGGCGCTCGCGCGCATCCAATGCAGCGCACCGGGCAGCGTGTGGTGTTTGACGAATTCCTCGAGCGCCGGCGCGTCGTCGTCGACGCTCCACATTTCCATCTCGATAGCGACACCGTCTTTTCGCAGCGCATCGCGCCACTTCGTGAGCAGCCCCATTTCCTCGACGCAGGGGTGGCACCAGGTGGCCCACAAATTCACCCAACGCCACCCCTTGCCCGCCACCGGCGCGGCAGTTGCGGTCAACAATGACGCTGGCAGCTCGCGCGCGGCGGGAGCGACGAAGGGTTTGCGGGCCTCGCCTTTGGGAAACTGCACTTCGCAAAAACTCGACGCCGCAGCTGTCGGCGCGCGTTTGGCAGCTGCGAACCGGCTCGACGTCGTCACGGCGGCGTTTTGAGGCGTGTCGTTGCACGCTGATGCCGCGAGTGCGATCGCCACCGTGCACATCAGCCGTTTCAAAAGCACCATATCCACCTCAAAGTTCGTTGAGCTCGGCGTCGTCGCTGCGACGTCTGACAGCACCGCTGGCGCTAAATCGCGCAGTCGATCCAGGCGACAAACGCGCTGCGGTTGAGGTCTTTGTCGGTGCACTCACCCTCGCGGCTGCGGTTCCACGTGCAAAACTCAGCACCCAACTGCGCGTACTCCTCCCCCAACCACAACAGCCCGACTTTTTTGAGGTCCTCGTCACCAACGAAGCGTTGCTCAAGGTGCGTGAGCACGGCTTGCGCGCGCGCTTGCGACAGCTGCGTGTTGTACGCGGCATCGCCGTCGGTGGAGGCACGTGCGACGACGAAAAAGAAGCTTGCGCCCTTCTTCTCGGCCCACACCTCTTCGACCTCTTTGAGGGCGCCTTCGTCGAGCACCGTTTGGTTGTTGTCGAACTGCACGATGTGCGCGCGGTTCGCGAGCGGCTTAAACAACGCGTTAAAATCGTCGCCGGTCAGCGACGCGACGCTTTTGGCATCGGCGGGCTTGCAGCCGCGCGCGCCACCCTCAAGCAAGCCGCATGCGCCGG
>JAYTVG010000195.1:0-7209 GCA_043744135.1 Deltaproteobacteria bacterium
CGTCCCACGCGATGTCTGGGTTGCGTTCGTCGAAGTGAAGCGTCGCCGGCAACGATTGGGCCTCGAGTGCGAGCACCGTTTTGATAATTGCTGCTGCGCCCGACGCCGCTTGCGTGTGGCCGATGTTTGACTTCGCAGAACCCACGCGCACGCGCCCGCTGTTCCTGCGGCCAAAGACGTTGCCGATGGCTTGCAGCTCAATCACGTCACCGAGGTGCGTGCCAGTGCCCATCGCCTCGATGTAGTCAACGTCGTCCGCGTGCACACCGGCGTTGGCGAGCGCGCGTCGCATGACGGCCTCTTGTGATGGGCCGTGCGGCGCGGTTAGACCCTGGCTGCGGCCGACGTGGTTGACGGCGCTGCCTAAAATAATCGCGCGCGCGCGTAGGCCGCGGCGACGGCATTCCGAAAGGCGCATGAGCGCGAGCACCCCGCAGCCTTCGGACCAACCGACACCGTCAGCACCGGCAGAGAAACTGCGCGAACGACCGGAGCGCGACACGACTTGCAGCCGCGTGAGATCGATCAGCAGCGCGGGGTTAAGCATGACGGTCGCGCCGCCGACGAGCGCGATGCTGCATTCACCGTCATGCAACGCACGCGCCGCCAGATGCGTGGTCACGAGCGACGACGCGCACGCCGCGTCGACGGTCATGGTCGGCCCGCGCAGGCCAAGCGCGTACGCGACGCGCCCGGACGCCGCCGATGGTGAGCCGCCAGTGGTGGTGTAGCCGTCTTGGCGCACGCGGTTCACGTGCTCCAAATAGTGGCTGTACTGAACGCCCAGATACACGCCAGTGTCGCTGTCGACGAGAGAGTCCGGCGCAATGCCTGCGGATTCGATCGCCTGCCACGACGCTTCCAACAACAAGCGCTGTTGGGGATCTAAGCTGGCGGCCTCTCGCGGCGAGATGCGAAAGAAATCCGCGTCGAATTGATCGAGCTCGGTGAGGAACCCGCCTTCGCGCGTGCACATTTTACCATGGGCGCGCGGGTCATCGTCGCACAGCGCTTCGACGTCCCAACGATCGGGCGGGATTGGGCCGATCGCGTCGACGCTGTCGTCGAGCAAGCGCCAAAACGCGGCGGGATCGCAGACGCCACCGGGCAACCGACACGACATGCCGACGATAGCGATCGGATCGTCGGTGAAACGATCGATTGCGGCGGCGTCGCTGCCGGTGGTGGCGCGCGCGACCGTGCGCGTGCTGGTCCTGAGCGCGGACACCGCGGGTTCACCGATGGCAGGCGCGTCCGCCGTTTTTGCAGCCGGCACAGCGGCCGGCCCGACCAAATCACCGACCTTGGGTGGTGCGCCGATGAGTTCGAACAGCCGCGCGGACAGTTGCACAAGCGTCGGGTGATCAAACACGATGGTCGCCGACAGCTTGATCGACGTCGCTGCCGATAGCGCCGTGCGCACCTCGATTGCCATAATGGAGTCGAGACCAAGCTCGGAAAACGGCCTTTTGGGCTCAAGCGTGTCGGCGGCGATGCCGAGCACCTTGGCAACTGTCGTGCGGACAATGTCCGCGAGCATCGTGGCGCGCGCCTCGGGGGTGGCGTCATCAAGCGCAGCACGGCCCGCTGCTTGTGGCGCAACCGGGGCGCGCGGCACCACGAGGCTGGCGAGCAGCGGCGGCGGTTGTGTCAGCAGCTGCAGCGCGTGCAGGTCGAGCGCGACGCCGACAACAACGGGGGACGCATCCGCCAGTGCCCGCTCAAGCATCTCTAGTGCGACCGACGGCTGCAGCGGCTGCATACCCTGTGATTGCAAGTAGGCCCAGCGCTCAGGTGAAAAGTCGGCCGCCATGCCGCCCTCGGCCCAAGGGCCATACGCGATGCTCACGGCCGGTGCACCGCGCGCACGACGCTGCCAGGCGATCGCGTCAAGGTAAGCGTTGCCGGCCGCGTAGCAGGCGCCGTTTTGCGCCATGGTCTTTAGCGTCGCCGCGATCGATGAAAAGACCACGAAGAAGTCGAGCTGGCTGTTGTCAGCGAGTTGCTCGAGCATCGCTACGCCGGCGACCTTCGCGCCCAACACGTCGCGCACGTGTTGGTCGTCAGCGGTCTCGATTGGGTTGTGGCTTTTTGTGCCCGCGCAGTGAAACACGCCTGCGAGCGGCCCCATCGGCGCCAGCGCTTCGCGAAGTGCTACGTCAGCACCAGCGGTCGAGACGTCGACGGCGATGGTCTGCACGTTTGCGCCTGCGGCCACGAAGCGGGCAAGGCGCGCATCAAGGGCGCCGTGCTTTCGGCTCGCGAGCAGAACATGGCGTGCGCCGCGGCGCAGCAACCACTCAGCGACGTGCACGCCGATGGCGCCGCTGCCGCCGGTGACGAGATACGCCGCGTCGCTGCGCACGGCGCGCGCAACCGTCACCCGATCGTTGACGCGCATCAAGCGTGGCACGAAGCGGCCGCTGTCGCGTACCGCAACCTCGTCATCGGGGCTGGCCGCGAAGATCTCTCGCACCGCGAGCTCGGCGCCGCGGGTGCCATCAACTGCCGCGGCGAGGTCGACGAGGCTCAACCCGAGCTGTGGGTGCTCGGCTTGCAGCGCGCGCCCGACGCCCCAGATTGACGCCGACGGCGCGTGCGCAACGTCCGCGGCGGATGCTGCTTGCGCGGCCGTCGTCACCCAAACGGTGCGCGGCGAATGCGGCAGTGCCACGAGCGCGCGAGAGATCGACAACGCACGCATGACCGCGGTCATGGCGGACTCAGGCGCGTCGCGCGCTGACACATCGGCGCTCGGCCACACGCACACGACCCGCGCGGCATCGTTCGCACCGGTGATGCTTGAGGCGTCAAGCGCGGCCGCACGCACACGCGCACCGACGGCAACCATGCGCTCGCGCAACGCGGCGATGTCGTTGTCGTCGCCGAGGATCAAGACGTTGTCGGTTGACGCGACTGCGGCGCGCGGCGCTTGTTGCTGCCAACGTGCTTCGTACAACGGCGTCGCACCGGCGCGCGACGCCGCGGTCTGCAGCGCTGCGGCGTCGGCGCGCTTGCCGTGGCAACCGTTCATCTCGAGCAACACAGCGCCATCGGCCGCCAGCATCTGCAGGACGCCGACGCGCACTTGCGTCCCCGTGCTCGCCTCGGCTTGCACGTGGCTAAACGCAGGCTCGGCGGCAGCATCCCAGATGGTGACGTCGTCGATGGCGAACGGCAAAAACGGCACCTCTTGCCCCCACAGACACAACAAGAAGTGGTTGGCGGCATCGAACGTGGCGGGGTGCAGCTGATAGCCACCGCGGACTTGAGGCTCGAGGCGCGCCAAGCCCTCAAGCGCGCTGAGGCGAACATCGGTCAAGCCACGAAACGGGCCCGTGTACTGAATGCCCATCGCGTCGAAGCGCGCGTACAACGCGTCTTTGGTGAGCGTCTCGCTCAAGCGCGCGCGCAGGGTGGCGATGTTTTGCGCGGGCGGTCGTTTGTCGGATAGCGCCAGCGGCTGGACGCGGCCGCTGACATGGCGACGCCAAGTTCCCGGCGACGTGCGCGAGTTGATTTCGAAGCTCACCCCAACGGCACCGTCCTCGCCGCTCACACCGTCATCGAGCGTCAGCTGAACCTCAACCGCGCCCGCCTCCGGCAGCACCAGCGCATCGTGAAACACCACTTGTGACAAACGCAGCGGCACGCCCGGCCATCGCGACGCACACGCTGCGCGCACGCGCTCAATATGGCTTGAGGCGGGCATGACGACGAAACCGTGCACGCGGTGCCCAGCCCACAGCGCGTCATCTTGCACGGCGTGCTCACACAGAGCGACGCTACCGCCGCGCGCCAATGACACCTCGCGGTCGATGAGCGGGTGCGCGTCGGTGCGGGCATCCTTGCGGCGGCGTCGCGGTGGCTCGATCCAAAAACGCTGCCGCGAAAACGGATACGTCGGCAGCGTGGCGGCGAACCCTGGCGCCAGCGCACCGTTTATCGCGGCGAAATCGATGTCGACACCACGCGAAAACAGGCGGGCAGCGCAGCGCAGCGCGCAGCGATCGTCATCTTCATCTCGGCGTAGCGCGGGCAGCCACGTCAACACGCCTTGTTCGTCGGTCTGCGGTCCGAGCGCCGACAACACGGGGCTTGGACCGAGTTCTAAAACGACCGACACGCCCTCGGCCATCACGCCGCGCACGCCGTCTGAAAAACGCACGGCTTCGCGCGCGTGCTTCACCCAATAAGCCGGCTCGGTCATCGCTGCGTCGGCGCGCTGGCCGGTCAGGTTCGAGATCAGCGGCAACGTCGGTGGCGAGAGCTTCATGGCGCCGACCACGCGCGCCAGTTCGTCGAGCGCGGGCTGCATCTGCGCCGAGTGAAAGGCGTGGCTGACGACGAGCGGCTTGCCGACCACTCCCGACAACTCAAGCTGGGCGAGCACCGGTTGCACGTCGGCTCGAAGGCCGCTGATGACCACGCTCAAGGGTCCGTTGACAGCACCGATGGACACCGCTGTGCCGGCGATGATCTCGCGGACCTTTTGCTCACTCGTGCGCAACGAAAACATCACGCCGTCGCCGCCGAGCGCCTCCATCAAGCGCCCGCGGGCGGCGATGAAACGCGCGCCGTCTTCAGGGCTAAACACGCCAGCGACCACTGCGGCGGCGATTTCGCCGACGCTGTGACCAACCACCACCGCGGGCTTCACGCCAAACGACATCCACAAGGTCGCCAGGCCGAGCTCAAGCGCAAACAACGCGGGTTGCGTGGTGCCCGTGCAGGAGAGTTCTCGTGCAGCGTTGTCGTCGTCGCCAGGCGCAAACATCAGCGCGAGCAGCGACCGCCCGAGCTGCGCGTCCAACACCGCCGCAGTGCGATCGAGCGATTCGCGAAACACCGGTTGCGTTTCATAAAGCCGCTTGCCCATGCCCGGGTACTGTGAACCCTGCCCGGTGAAAGCGAACGCCACGCGCGGTGGCTCAGCGTCGGCGACACCGCGTACGACACCAAACGCGCCACCGTCCGCTTGACCAATCGACAACAACTGCGCCCGCGCCTCGCTGGCGTCTTTGGCGACCACGGCCGCGCGGCGCGGCAAGCGCGTGCGTGAAGCCGCGGTCTGGCACAGCTCCGCCAAGCTGTCGCCGGGCGCACCGTCATCGACAGCGGTGCGCTCAACGACGACCGCGGTGCGCTCAGCGAGTGCGACCAGCGATGCGTCGCTCTTGGCGGTCAACGGCAGCAGGAAGTGCGTGCGCTTTGTGACCGAGCGCGCGACCGCGGGCGCTTGCTCGAGCACGACGTGAGCGTTGGTGCCGCTAAGTCCAAACGAACTAACGCCGGCGCGGCGCGGCTGCTCGCTGTCCCAAACGAGGTGTTCGCGCGGAACGACAAAGCGTGTGCCCTCAATGTCAATCCAAGGATTGAGTTTTTGTAGGTGCAAATGCCGCGGCACCACGCCGTGATGCAACACCAGCGCGGTTTTGATCAGCCCCGCGACACCCGACGCAGCCTCGAGATGACCGATGTTGGTTTTACACGAGCCGACCGCACAGCGCGCGGCGCCACCTTCGGCGCCGCCGAGCACGGCGATAATCCCCTCCATTTCGACGGGGTCACCAAGCGGCGTGCCCGTGCCGTGCGCTTCCACGTAGCCGATTTGCGCAGGCGCTACCTGCGCGTCGGCAAGCGCATCGCGCAACAACGCTTCTTGCGCCAGTACGTTTGGCGCGGTCAACCCGTTGCTGCGCCCGTCGCTGTTCACCGCGGAGCCCCTGATCACCGCCCAGATGCGGTCGCCCGCGGCGATGGCATCGTCAAGGCGCTTGAGCACGACCGCGCCCGCGCCCTCGCCGCGCAGGTAACCGTTGGCGCTCGCGTCGAAGGTCTTGCAGCGCCCGTCGGGGGACAGCGCACCGGTGTGCGCGACCGCGTCCATCATTGACGGCGACGTGATGAGGTTGACGCCACCCGCGAGCGCGACGTCGCTTTCACCAACGCGCAGGCTCGTGCACGCCTGATGGACCGCCACCAGCGACGACGAGCACGCAGTGTCGATGGTCATCGACGGCCCTTGAAAGCCCCAGGTGTATGACACACGACCCGCGACGAAGCAGTTGGTGTTGCCGGTCGCGTAGTACGCGTCGAGCTCGTCGGGGACCGCCGCGGCTTGGTCGGCGTAGTCGCGGGTCATCGCGCCCGCAAACACGCCGACCCGCTTGGCGAGCAGCGACGTCACCGCGAGCCCAGCGTCCTCGAACGCCTCAAACGCAACCTCGCAAAAGACGCGCTGCTGCGGATCGAGCAACAGTGCTTCTCGCGGAGAGATGCCGAAAAACGCCGGGTCGAATTCGTCGAAGGGCTCGCTCAGCAGACTTGCCCACTCGGTCGCCGTGCCCGCCGCACGTGTCGCGCCCTCCGCCCAGCGCACGCCTGCCACGCGCGCCCGGCTGTCGATGCCTGCGAGCAGCGCTTGCCAAAACAACGCCGGCGAGCTCGCGCCCCCTGGAAGACGGCATGCCATGCCGACGATCGCGAGATCGCCGTCACGTTTGGGGTCGCGCTCATTTCGAGACGCGCCGCGCCACCTCATCTCGCACCTCCACAACGGGGTTAACATGGTCACCGACTGCGAGCGAAAAAACACCCTCGACCGGCATCCTGTCGTAGCGCTACCTTGCGCGCAGTGGCTGACCCAAATCGAGACGAAATCCTCCGTTTAGGAGCGCTCCCTGACGTCGTGCTTGGAGATGTGCTTGGCGCTGGTGCGACCAGCGTGGTCTACCGAGCGCGCTATCGCGATCGCGACGTGGCAGTCAAAATCTTGCGCGATGGGCTGCCCGATCCTGATGGCTGTGCGCGGCGCTTTCGCGAAGAGGCGACAGCGCTCGCGCGATTTGATCATCCTGCACTTGTGAAGATTCATCTGCTCAGTGAAGTCGGCCTTCGACCGTACCTCGTCATGGAGCTCGTCGAGGGAGAGAGCCTCGAGGAGCGTTTGCGCCGTGGCCCGCTGCATGAGCAAGAGTTGTTGCGCGTCGCGCGCGCAGTCGCGTCGGCGCTTGCACTCGTGCACAAGCGCGGCATCGTGCATCGCGACTTGAAGCCGGCGAACATCTTGCTGCAGCCTGGCGCGCCCACCGCGGCTTCGGTGAAGGTCATCGACTTCGGCTTCGCAGCGGATGCACAAGCGGGCACGCCGGTTGCGAGCGCGGGCCTCGTTGGAACATTCGTGTACGCAGCAAGATGTTCGCCGGC
>JAYTVG010000196.1:0-7200 GCA_043744135.1 Deltaproteobacteria bacterium
CTTTAACGCGGACTTCGCAGGCATCGGCTTGTACGACAAAGCGGCCATCAAGCTCGGCTACGGCGAGATGGTTGAGGTGTTCGACGAGCGTGATGGAGCGTTCGTGGCGCGCGATTGGATCGGCAACCTGTCGCTGCTCAAGCCCGAGGAGATCCCGCAAGTGCTCGGTGGTCAAGACGCCAACTTCAAGATCAACGACGTCTACGACAGCACGCTGCAAGACTTCCAAGATGGAAATGACGCCGCGGTGATGAACGTGCTGGACGACTCCAACATCGCGCCGCGCCCCGAGAATATCTACAAGCGTCGAGACATCCCGATGCGCGATTGGTTTAGAAGCGAAGCGTACCGTCTGTATGTCGGTGCTCTGCGCGACGACGACGCGGGCGACAAGGAAACCTTGCGCACCAACCGCTTCTTGGACGACGACGGCACGGCACCCAAGGTCACGGTCCCGTACACGTTTTGTTCAGATGCGTTTGCGTGGGGCGGCAACCTCACCTGCAATCGTTGGGACAAAGGCGTGACGTCGAGCGAGATCGTCAAAAACGCGGGCGAGATGTATGACTTTTACTACCCGTTTCAAGCGTTTCGCGGCGAAAAAGTGGTCGCCTCGACGGGCAGCTTCGTCAACGGCTACCTCAACCGTTTGTACAGCCGCACGTACCAACCCATGCTCAACGCGTTCCGGTTGTTTTACTACTACCGCCGCTCGTCTGCGCGCATCTTCCCCACCATTCAAGACTGGAGCGAAGCGTCGCTGCGCGGCATGAACTTTTTCGCCAACGTGCTGCAGACCCCCGACACCGGGCGCTACTGCAACGACACTGGCACCTGGTTGCCCGAGGCCGAGGCTACGACGTGCACCAACTCAGTGGTGCTCGACACCACGGTGGGACGCAAGTTCAACACCACGTGGGACACGCAGTACCAGTTCGACATCCGCAACGTTGGCAATGAGTGGGACAAAGTGATCGCGATCCGTGCGCTCACCGACTCAAACGCGTTGTTCTTTCGCGACTTCAGCTCGGAGATCAACCGCGGCGCGTTCAACATCGGCTACTACCGGGTGTTCCCGCGCGAGATGCTGAAGTTGTTCGGTGGCCTCATCGCCGGCGACAAATCGGTGCACACGGCGCACTTGACCATCGACGAAAACGGCCAGCCGCAGCTTGAGCACGTGCCGTTTTTGACCACGGATATCTACGGCAACCCCATCGACACCGATGCCGTGGCCGGCGACCCGATCGAGCCTTCGGCGGGCTACCGCATGCGCATCCTTGCCGCTCAATGGGGCATGGTGAACCTGACCAGCACCGTCGACCAAGTGATGGACTTTGCGCAGCGTGCGAAGATTTCGGTGGCGGGCTCAGCGTCAGACCCGACGTTTGACCCCACCATCATCGACCCTGCGACGCAGATCGTGAACTTCACGCATCCTGAGACGCACGTTGAGTACCGTGCAGCCCGCATCGAGACCGACGACGGCTCGATCGGATTCAAACTGCTCAACGACGTCAAGGCCGTGACAGACACGGTGTATACGCCGGCGCAAACGGCGCTCGACGCAGCCGTGGCAGGTGGTGTTGAAAGCGAGATTGCGACCGCTCGTGTCGCGCTCGATGCCGCACGCATCAAGCTCGACGAGAAGATGGAAGTCATCGAGTGGATGATCTTCTTGGGCAACATTTTCGAGCTGCCGCTGTAGTTCCTTGTGTTCATCTGCCAAGGTCGGTGAACTGAACGCTTCGAAGATTGACGCAAACGGGACCGCCAAGGTCCCGTTTGTCGTTGGTCACCGCGAGCTACCAACCAACGACGGCATTGGCACAGGGCACAGGCGAGTACGCGCCCGACCCGTTGAGCGACACGCGCCGCCGACGTCGCGCAACGTACATCCTCGGAGCTCGCGCACGCCGTGTTTGCAAGGGCCCGCTGCACACGCGCGGGCCGACCACGAAAACGCCGCGTTGGCGCAAAGGGAGGACAGCACGGGACATAAACACTGCGTGCCGACGCGCCACTGCGTTAGCTGCGCGTGTCGTCGAGCGATGAGACCGCACCACTCGCAAACGCGCCCGATAAGGTCGACACCGGCAGCGCGGTACCGGCTTCGAGCTGCGCGGCCGGCAGCGGTACCACCTGAAGCGGTACACTCCACGACGGGTCCGGTCGTCCACGCACGGCCGCACAGACCTCCAGCGTCCACTCCACGCGGTTGCGGCGGATGTCCATGCTCAGCGGCGCGTCGGGCGGTACGCGCAGCGCCCCGCTGAAGCTTTCGCCGGTGGCGCTGGGTGCGCGCGTGACCGTCACAGCGTCACTGCGCACTGCGCGGCGGCGGGTTTTGCTGTCTTTTCCATCTCCCGACACCGCCGTCTCCGTAGACACGATCGTCGCGGTGACGGCGGTGACGCGTGACAGCATCCGCTGTGGGAGCTCGAGGCGAAACGTCGCGTCCGTGGGGTGGTTGACGGTCTGCACGTCCGCGCCCCCCAATTCGCTCGAGGCCCAAACCCGCCAAAGGATTGCTCCGCCGACCACGGCGACCAGCGCAGCCGCGCACGCGAGCGCGCCTTGCAGGACAGCATCGGTTTGGAAGGACCACGCCGTCCACGCGAGCCAACCGGCACACGGACCCAGCGTCGACAGTACCAAAGCAACAGCCACGCTCGGCTTGGCCGTTGGTAACTTCACGCGCCGCATCCCCGCGCGCACCGAGCGGATGTCGCTGGCGGGATGAACCACCAGGCCCGCCGTCGTCGTCGGGTCGAGGGCCCACGGCAGGTCGACGCTCGCTTGTACCAACCAGTCGAGGCTGACGATGGCCCCGCGGTACGTGAAGGGACCGTCGCGCGGCACCTTCAACGTGAACGGGAAGCGAATCATTTGGTCCTTCACCCACGCCGCGGGTGGCAGTTTCGCCGTCGCTGCCACGAGGCTTTGCCGGTCGCCTTTGCCATGCGTCCACCACTGCAGCTGCACGGTGACACCGTTGGCTTGGACGTCGGCGTTGACGGTGATGGTGACGGTGCCGCGTACCTCTTCATCGGCGCGAACGACGGTGTTTTCTAACTCGATCGACACGTCGGCCTTCGACATCGCTTCCCCCGGTTCATTCGACTGTACGGTCTCCCGATCGGAGCGCAGTCACACATCACATCGATCATCGGTAAGCGCTGCAATCACTCGCAAGCGCGTCGACGTGTGCGCGCGCTGACGACGCGTGAGTGGTGGTTGGCTACGCCGTCGCGGGTGGTCCTTGCGTCCCCTTCGGGCCGACGATCGACGTCACGCGCGGTCGCGACAAAATCATGCGCGCTACACGGCGCACATCGTCACTGGTGATGCCTTGCAGGCGTTGCGCGTACTCGCGGTGTGCCAGGTGGCCGAGACCGTACAGTTGGTTCAACGCCATCGCGGTGCCACGCGATCCCAAGCGCTGCAAGCCGATTTGGTGCGCGCCAATCAGATAGCGGCGCGATCGATCGATCTCGTCGTCAGTGAGGCCATCTTTGTGCACTTCGTCGAGGAGGCGGTTGATGCCGTCGAGCGCAGCGTCGACCTTGTCGGGGCTCGTGCCCATGTACACAGAGAAGCTGCCCGGATCGATGCCCTCAACCGCCGACGCGCTCACCGAGTAACACAGCGATTGTTTGTCGCGCAGTTGCAAAAACAACCGTCCACCTTGCCCCGACAACGCCGCTGTCATGAGCTCGAGGGCATGCTTGTCGACCCGGTCCGCCAGCGTGAGGCCCTGCACCCCAGTAAACAAATGCGCCTGCGCGCGCTCCTTGTCGTGGCGCACCACGATGGCTGCGGTGTTGGGTGCGTCGCGCGCGGGCGCGGCTTGCAGCACGCGCTCACGCTCAGGTAGCGCGCTGGCGGCGATATCTAAGACGCGATCAACGTCGACGTCACCGACGAAGCACAGCACGCAGCCTTGCGCGGTGGCACGTGTGCGCCAAAACTGCGCGAGCGTGTCGCGGGTGGCGGCTCGCACTGTGTCAGGGGTGCCCGACAAATCGCGACGGTACGGATGCGTCGGCCACAGCGCGCGCCCAAACGCCTCAAACGCCACGCCCGCGGGATTGTCGCCTTTGCTGCGCAGCTCCTCCAACACCAACGCGCGCGTGCGGTCGAGCTCTTCGTCCAAAAATGTCGCGTCGCTGAGGCAGCCAAAGAACATCTCAAGGCCGCGCTCGGCGTGCTGCTGTAAAAATGTCCCGCGCAGCCCAAAGCTGTTGCGCCCCGCGAAGCCGTCCATACTGCTCGCCATGTTGTCGAGGGCATCATGGATAGCGTCGGCGCCGAGGCTGTCGGTGCCTTTGACGACGAGCTCCGCGCACAACGCGGTGTAGCCTGCGTGGGGCTCCGGTTCGCCGCGCTGGCCACCGAGCCATGCGGCGCGCACCGTGACGATGGGGTTTGTGCGATCCTGCTCAATGATGACGCGCGCGCCATTGGGCAGCGTCTCGCACACGACACCGTTGGCGCTGCTGCTGTTGTTTTTGCGTGAGCTCGTCGCTGCCAAGCCTGCTGCGGTGCGCGCTAGCAAATGTTCTGGCGTGATGTGCGTGGCCTGATCTTTCGGCAACAGCGCGACGATATTGGCGCCATCCGCGCGCAGGTACTTTTGCGCGGCGCGCATGACGTCGTCGGCGCTGACCTCTTGCACGCGCTGTTGGTAGCGCTGCTCATACGCAGGGTCGCCGGTCGCGTTCATCCATGTGCCCAAACGGCGCGCCACGCCCTCGACGGTTTCCTTTTGGTAAATGACCTCAGAGCTCAACAGCGTCTTTGCCTTGTCGAGTTCGGCGGGGCGACAGCGTTGCTCCTTCATCAACCGCGTTTGCAGCAACAGCGCGTCGAGGCAGGCGTCGAATTTCTCAAGTACGACGTGGGCGCCGACCGCCAATAGCCCCGGGTCTTTGGGCGTATAGGCATAAGCGTACGCGTCGTTACAAATCTGCTGGTCGCGCTTTAAGATGCGCGTGAGGCGCGAGCTTTCGCCTTGGCCCAAGATCACCGACAACACGTCACACGCGGCCATGTCGTCGTCGAGCAGCGACGGTCCCGCGAAGCCCACCATCATCTGCGCCTCTTGCACGTCCTCGCTCAGCACGTGTGCGCGCGCCGCTGTTTGGCGCGGCTCGACGGCGCGCGCCGGCATCTGCTTTGCGCCCGGTTGCGCGCCAGCGAAGGCGGTTTGCACCACGCTGTTGGCGCGATCGACCTCGATATCGCCCACCACCAACACCGCCATGCGATCGGTGCGGTAGTGCGTGTCGAAGAAGTCGACGATCTGCTCGCGCGTAAAGCCGCGCACCACGTTTGCGTAGCCGATGACGGGGCGGTGGTAGGGGTGCTTGGAAAAGGCGCTCGCGAACAACGCGCGGCTGGCCTTTTGACCCGGCGAGTCCTCGCTGCGTTTGATTTCCTCCAAGATCACCTCGAGTTCACGCCCGAGCTCATCTTTGTCAAACGACGAGCGCAGCACCGCGTCTGCCAGCACGTCGATGGCCACGTGCGCGAGGTCCTTTTGGATGACGACGTGGTAAACGGTCTGGTCGTAGCTGGTCCACGCGTTGATGTCGCCGCCCGCACCCTCGATGGTGCTGGCGATCTCCCCGACACCGTGCCGCAGCGCACCGCCGCGAGGCCCGTGCTCAGACGTGCCCTTAAACAGCATATGTTCGTGCACGTGCGCAAGTCCGCCTTGCGCCTCGGTCTCATCGGCGCTGCCAACGCCGACCCACACCTGAATCGCGACCACCCCCGTGCCGGGCTGCGGCGCCACCACGACCTTGAGCCCATTTGCGTGGGTCTGCGAAAACAGCTGCGGGCTCGTGAGCATCAGGTACCTCGGAGCCAAGTTAACGGCGAACACCCTAGCGCACAAGTTCACCGACGCGCGGACGCGGCACCGGCCAATTTCTGTCGTTCACCTCAGTGCGCTGCGCGCCGGCTGCTGCCCGGCGACAGCAACCACGCTGGCGGTGTCCGTTGAAGATCGCGCGGCCGTCGTGCAAGCTGCGCCGATGATTGACCCGTTGCGCGCGTTCACATCGCTCCTGCATCGCACCCGAGGCAGCATGGTCGCGCTGGCGTTTGTGCTGGTCGGGTGCGAGTGCAACACGCCGCCTCCCGCCGCCGACGCAGGCGCCGAGGGCGAGGGCGAGGGCGAGGGGGAGGGCGAAGGTGAAGGCGAAGGCGAAGGCGAAGGCGACACCTGCAACGCCGACACGCCGGGCTTTGGCACCGAATGCACCACCGACGGGATGTCGCCGCCGTGCGGCACGTTTCAGTGCAGCCCCGCGGGTCAGCTCGCGTGTAACGGACCACCGCGAAACGCCTGCGGCGGTTGCGACAACCTCGACCAACAAGCCGGCCATGTCGGCGACGCGTGCGGCGATGTCGGCTGTGGATTTGTGGAGTGCAAGCTCGACGGCACCGCCACCGAGTGTTTACATCCCGAAACACCGCGTAACGCCTGCGACGGCTGCTTTGCCTTGTTACCCGCTGACGTCGTCGTGGGCGCCGTCTGCTCTGGGTGCGCTAGCGGCGTGCAAACGTGTGGCGAAGACCATGAATCGGTGTTTTGCGTCGGTGGGCGCGACATCGACAACCAATGCAACAGCTGCGATCGCTGCGTGTTGTTTCACAGCTTCATGGTGGATCAGCGCGAGGGTGGCGTCGTGCTGCCGGGCACCACCGCGATCATCGAAGACATCGGTGCAAGTGCTGCGCTGCAGTTGGCGTTCGTGCCGTTTGTCGAGGGGCCGGGTGCCGACGGCTTGCGCAGCGCAAACGTCTATTTGTCAGCGACGCCAAATCCATTTGATGGCGGACCCGCTGTGGTGTTGACGCCGCCGTTCGCCAGCTCACTGTTGCAAACGCCGCCGATCTTCGCGGACGAAGCGCGCTCGTTTGCGTTGCCGCCTGGCATCTTTTTGAGCGACTACAACTACGTGGTCATCGCCGACGACAGCGGCTTCTTTTTGGATCCGGTGTTTGTGGTTGGCGAACTTGAGGTTGGCCCGGTACCGCAGTAGCGCCAGCAGCGGCCGTCGCGACCTCGCTGCGTAAACGCGATCCATCGCCGCCCACGCGCGCACCTGTGTCAGTGCTGTTGTCGTCAGCGTCGACGGTGCGCGCCCAAGCGAGGCGCATCGGCGCGCCGCCGTGACCCGTGGTGAG
>JAYTVG010000197.1:0-2218 GCA_043744135.1 Deltaproteobacteria bacterium
GCCGCCACCCACGCCGCCGCAGTCGTCAGCGAAGGTGACCTTCATCGTGACGTTGAGCGCGCTTGCGTCGTTGGGGTCGGCTTCTGTCTCCGTCTCTACACAGCCCTCACCCTCGTCAAAGTCGGTGTCGGCGAAGATGTAGCCTTGCGTGTCGCTGCCGCTCGATGGTCCCGCGCACGCCAAAAACCCGACGGTGCCATCGCCGACGGTACCGGGCCTAAAGCGCAAGCCGAGGCCGGGCTGAAACAAGCGTTGCGCGCCTTGCGCCTGCACTTGCAACATCACCCGCGTGCCGTCCGCTGCCAGCGCGTCGACCTCAAACATCGTGGTGTAGCCATCGTCATAGACAAACTGCAGGTCCGACGACGCGTTGACGTCGGTCGCGGCGCCACCAAAGTCGCCGGCGATGTGCCCTTGTGAGATGGCGACAAACGGCAGCGCTGCGTCCCACACGGGCGATGGCGTGATTCCCGGGTCCGTCGTCGGGTCGTCACCCTCGTCGGTCACAGGCTGCACAGCGGGGTCGTTTTGGCCCGCGATGTCGCGCGCGGCCGTGGGGTTCAGCGAATCCTGCGTATACGATTTGCTGCCGGGACTCGGCACGCCGCACGCGGTCGTGCACGCCAACACCACACCCATGAGCGCTTGAGATTTCGTCACCATACAATCCACCTCCGAACAGCACTGTGCGCTCGGCGTGAGATCGCGCGGTATCCGCCCAAATGCGGGGTCGGCCAGGCGGGGGATGGGGTCGTTACATGCAGGCGGTGAATGCCACCGTGTACTCAATGTCGCCGCCGGTGGTGCCGACGATGCGCACGCGTACGACGGTGCCCGCCGTCCACACCGAACCAAACGCGCGCTCGCCGTCCGCCGAGGTAGCGAAGGTGATGGCAGGACCGAAATGGCCGTAGTCGCCCTGCGTCAGATACGACTCCGCCAGCGCGTACGCACCGTCGTTGATGGCCATCATCACCGTCGTCGACGTCGTGGGTGCAAAGCGCGCGGAGGTGTACGTGAACTGGCCCGACGCAGCACCGGTCGGCACGTAACCAGGCGGCGGGTATGCGACGTAGTCTGGGTCCGCGTTTGCACCCAGATCGAACGAGTACATGCAGCTAAAGCCGGCTTTTTGACCGAACTGCGTCTGGCTCATATACGGCCCAAGCACCCATCGACGGTGACCGTAGGTCTGCTCGTTGCCGCCGTCCCAAATGTAGTTGTCGACGCTGTACGCGAGGCCCGCCCCCTGAGAGATGTTCGATGAGCCGGCACCTTGAGCGCCCGAGGGCGTGTAGCAATTCATGTCGCTGGTGGGGTAGTGCGTGAGCGTGCCGATGCCTGCCATCAACACCGAGCACGCCTGCTGCTGCTCGTACAGCCCATCGGCGAGCACCACCGGCGCCAAGCCGACCAGCCAGCGATAGATGTTGACGCGCCGCACGCCGTTTTGCAGCGCATCCGCCGGCACCACGCCGACGTCGCAAGGGTCGGTGCTGCTGGCGGTGGGCTCCCACTCGGACGCGACGTTTTGCACTTCCGCCGAAAATTGCGAGCACACGTTTGCCGCGGAACGATTCGTCAGCAGCGACGGCCCTAGCGGCGTGCAGCTCGCGCCTTGAAATCCGACCGCGCACGGACCGGTGTCGCCTTCACCTTCGCCTTCACCCTCACCCTCACCCTCGCCTTCACCTTCACCTTCGCCTTCTCCTGCGCCTTCTCCCTGTTGCCCGTCGCCCTCCCCTTCCCCGGCCTCCGCGTGCACAGGATCGGCGGTGCTCCACGTGAAATCACGCGCGTCAGCGGATTGGCAACGCGAGCAGGCCAAAGCAACGATTGCGCACACGGTAAGCGTAGATGTTGATTTCACGCCGGCAGGCTCGACTGAAATTGAGCGTTCGGCTGTCGGTTGATTGACCGACCAACCAAATGCGACTCCCACGCGTAGCGCAAAACGCGCCGCGTGTTGACTGCGCGCGGGCAAGTCCGACGATCGCGTGCCGCAAAAAAACGAGCGCCCCGTGGGCGCTCGTTTGTTGCCGTCACCAGCTGAAACGCTTCAGCCAGCCTCGAGCAATTCGCTTGGCATATCTTCGAGCAGTCCGGTGTCCTCGTACGCGCTCGAATCGTCGACCTGCACGTTGAGGTACTGATAGTGCGGCAGGCCCGTCCCGGCGGGGATGAGGCGTCCCATGATGACGTTTTCTTTGAGCCCACG
>JAYTVG010000198.1:0-7186 GCA_043744135.1 Deltaproteobacteria bacterium
CAAAGGTCAGCACCAAGCGCCAAGCTCGCCGCCACTTGATTGCCGTTGCTGATGCAGCCGGCCGCCAAAATTGGCAGCTTGAGCTCGTCTTTGAGCCACGGCACCAGCGCGAACGGCGAGATGCGCCCGGCGTGGCCACCCGCGCCAGCAGCGACCGCGATGATGCCGTCGACACCGGCTGCCGCCGCCTTTTTGCCGTGCTCGAGTCCGATGACGTCGTGAAACACCAACATACCTTCGGCGTGCGCGCGGTCCACCCAGCGCGTGGGATTGCCGTAGCTCGTGAGCAGCACCGGCACCTTGAACTCGCGACACAACGCGAAGTCCTCTTCGAGCCGCTCGGGGGCAGTCAAGCCGATGGTGATGTTGATGCCAAACGGTTTGTCGGTGCGCGCGCGAATGAAGCTCAAGTCCTCTTTCAGGTGCTGCGCAGTGCGCGCGTTGAGCGAGGGCATCGTCCCCAAGATGCCCGCTTCGGCAGCGGCGACGATCATCTCTTTGTTGGAGATGAGAAACATCGGGGCGGCGACGAGGGGGTGCTTGAGGCCGAGCCGCTTTTGCAGGGGAGTGGCGTGCATGCGGCGCACTGTAGCGCCGTGAAGCCGGCGTGTCGCGTGCCCCCTGCGGCGACAGGGCACCGCAACCCAACACCGCCAAGGGCGCGCACAGCGCAAGAGCCTGCGGTATGTTGCGATTTATGTCTGACACGCACGCCCTGCACACCGACTTGTACCAGCTCACCATGCTCGCCTCGTACTTTCACCAAGGTCGCCATGAAGAGCGTGCGGTCTGTGAAGTATTCGTGCGTCGGCTGCCCAAGAACCGGCGCTTCTTAGTGGTTGCAGGCGTGCAAAAGGCGCTGGCGTATCTTGAGGGGCTGCGCTTCACCGATGCGCAGATCGAATCGCTGCGCGACATCGCGGGCATGCGTCCCGCGATGTCGCACGGCTTCGTCGAATATCTGCGTGCGTTTCGTTTTCGCGGCGACGCATTTGCCATGCCTGAGGGCACGGTGTGTTTTGAAAACGAACCGATGATGCGCATCGAAGCAGCGCTCGGTGAGGCACAACTCGTCGAGACGTTTTTGCTGTCCGCCCTCAACCACGGCTCGATGGTGGCGTCAAAAGCGGCGCGTGTGGTGCTTGCGCTACGGGGGCGCGCGGCCATGGAGTTCGGCACGCGACGCACGCATCCCGAGGCTGCCGTCGATGTCGCGCGCGCGGCGTATATTGCGGGGTTTGAAGGCACCTCCAACGTCGAGGCCAACTTTCGCCACAACATTCCGGCACGCGGCACCATGGCGCATATGTACATCATGGGCTCCGCGTCTGAGGCAGACGCCTTCAAGCGCTACGCCACGTTGTTTGGCCAGTCGACGTATTTGGTCGACACCTACGACACCTTACGCGGGGTACAAACGGCGCTTGATACCGTCGGCGCCGGCGTCTTAGCGGTGCGGTTAGATTCGGGAAATCTCGCAACACTGTCACGCGAGGTTCGCGCGCTGCTCAAGCAACGCAACCGTGACGACGTGAAAATCGTGCTTTCCAGTGACTTGGATGAGTACGAGATCGCGCGCCTCATCGAAGAAGGCAGCTTCGACAGCGCTGGCGTCGGCACGCGCTTGGCCACGTCGGACGACGCGCCCAGCTTAGGTGGCGTGTACAAGCTCGTGCAGATCGGTGCGCAACCGGTCGCGAAATTTTCAGAGAACAAGGTCACCTACCCCGGTGCACACCAGGTCTACCGCCACGAAAAGGAGGGCGTGTACGCGTTTGATCACCTCGGCATGACCAAGGAGCCGAGCTACGAATTCGTCGCCGCCACGCCGCTGCTACAGCAGGTCATGGCGCAGGGTGTGGTGAGCTATCGCGAAGAGATAGGCGCTATGCGCGTGCGGTGCGCGCAGCAGATTCACAAGTTGCCGCCGGTGTTGCGCGAGGTGACCCGCACCGATCGGCACGAGAGTTTGTACGAGGTGCGCCCCAGTGCGCAGCTCGACGCGTTGTCCGCCAAAGTCAGGGCCGCGCAAGCACAGCGCTAGCCAGCCATCGACGCTGCACCGCGCGTACAATCGCGCTACACTATCGTCATGACACTCGGCATCTTGCTTGTGGACCCGCAGCTCGACTTCTTTCCGGGTGGTGCGCTCGCGGTGGCGGACGGTGACGCCATCGTCGCGCCGATCAACCGCTTGCTCGCGCAACACCCGCGCGCGCCGTTGTTCGCCACGCGCGATATGCACCCCACCTCCACCAAACATTTTTTAGCGCGCGGTGGCATGTGGCCGCCGCACTGCATCGCTGGCACACGGGGCGCGCAGTTTCACGAGGGACTGTCGCTGCAGCGCGCGCAGTTGTTTGACAAGGGCACGGATCCGGAAAACGACGCGGGCTACAGCGCGTTTGAAGGCACACGCGAGGGCCAGCCATTGCTCGATGCCATGCGCGCTGCACACGTCGACGTTGTGCTCGTGGCTGGCCTGGCCACGGACTATTGCGTGAAGGCGAGCGTGCTCGATGCGCTCAAGCACGGCCTGACCACATTGTTGTTTTTGCCGGGCGTGCGCGCCGTCAACCTCAAGCCCAGCGACGACGCCGCCGCGCAAGATGCCATGCGCGTTGCGGGTGCGCTGTTGGTGCAAGCGTAGCCCACGAGCAAGCGCGTGGCTTAAGGCTGCGCGACTGCTAAGCCGGGGGTCACGGCCTTGACGGCACCGACCAACGATTCGTCGCACGCCTTGACGGCCTCAAGTGCGAGCTCTGCGTCGGTCACCGTCGCTGCCAGATACGCGACCGCGAACATGCCGTCGGCCAACAGCGTCGCGCTTTTGTTGTCGACGACTAAAAATTCGTGCAGGCATTTGTTGGCGGCGAACTCGCGCGCGTCGGCGAGCGTGTTGAACATGCCGACCAGCCCCGCTTGGATCGTCGGGCGCCACGACGGCACTTTGACGACGCGCTTTTGATCCGCGCGCCACGCGTAGACGTCCACCGACCAGCTGTCGGCTTGCTCCGCGTCGGGTGCTTGCGATTGAATGACGACGAGCTCACCATAGCCGTCGTTGTCCATGTCCACGCTCGTGAGCGCAGAAAACGTCGCGGCCCCGCGCGGCTCGGTGACCTCCAGCGTGTACAGCAGCTTGCCTTTGAAGTTGACGATCACCTCGTGTCGACGCTTGACGCGGTCGCTGCCGGTTTGTTGCGACACCATCACCCCATGCAAGCCCCTTTTGAGCTCCACCAAGCGCCACGACAACGCCATCGCGGTATCAGCGTCGTCACCGATGGCCACGCCGTGCTCGCCCTGGGCGACGATGCTGCCGGTGGGTGCCGTCCACTCCATGCGGCGCGCGCCTTTGGCACCACCGCCTTTTAGCGTGACCGTCACTGCACACGCGCCAGCTGCTGCTCCCTTTGTTTTGCCGCATGCTCCGATGCTGATGTCAAAGCGCGCGGCGTTTTTCGCCGTCGACGTGGGCAACGACGCCACCAGCGCGCTGCCGGCTTTTGGCACCGACGTCGGCATGGCAGCAACCTCGACAGTCGCGAAGCCAAACGCGAGCGAGCACAGGACGAAGGTGCGCGCGTTCACTGCAAACCGACCACGGACCAACTGCCGTCTGCGGCTTGCGCGATGCCGATGCGCGCCGCCGCGGGCACCTTTGGCAAGCCGGGCATCGTCATGATCCCCCCGCACAACACCACGATGAAGCCCGCCCCCGCGCTCACGCGTAGTCCCGTCACCTTGAGTGTGAACGGTGCGGGGCGCGCGCGCTGCTTTTCGTCGTCGCTGATCGACAGGTGCGTCTTTGCGACACACAGCGGTAAGCCATGCAGCCCCATGGCGGTGATGTCCTTGAGATCTTGCTGGGCCTTGTCGCTGAAGGTGACGTCGGTGGCACCGAGCACGATACGCGCGAGGTTGTTGATACGCACGTCGAACGCATCGGTGAGTTGGTAGGGGGCGCGATAGTGCGGCGCGTCCCTCGACTCAGCCGCGAGCGCTGCTGTGACGGCGTCGGCGAGCGCGAGCGCTCCTTTGGCACCGTCGGAAAAGTACGTGCCGTCAACGGCGATGGCGCCGAGCTGTTTTGCGCACGCGTGCACCAGTGCCAGCTCCTCGGCGCTGTCGTCGGGGAAGCGGTTGATGGACAAGATCGGCGGCGGCAACCCCAGGCGCGACATGCATTCCACGTGAGCGGCGATGTTTTGCAATCCGCGGGTGACGGCAGCGGCATCCGGTGTGCTGTAGTCGTCGTTGCCGCCGTGAAAGCGCAGCGCGCGCACCGTGCACACCAGCACGATGGCCGCTGGCAAAAAGCCCCCTGCGCGACATTTGAGATCCAAAAACTTCACACCCCCAAGATCAAATGCGAACCCCGCCTCCGTCACCACCACGTCAGCGACGCTGCGCGCGAGCTGGGTTTGTATCAACGTCGAGGTGCCTTGCGCGACGTTGGCGAACGGCCCGCCGTGCACGAACACCGGGCTGCCTTCAAGCGTGCTCACCAAGTTTGGTCGCGTGGCGTCGAGCAGCACCGCCGCCATTGCCCCCGCGCACTTGACGTCGTCCGCGGTGATCGCGGTGCCGTCGGCGGCCCGGCCCACCACAATGCGTCCAAGGCGCGCGCATAAATCCGGGATCGACGTGGACATGCACAACACCGCCATGACTTCGGAGGCTGCGGTAATGTCGAAGCGGCTGCGCCGCACCAGCTTCGCTGAGATGCCGGTGTCAACCGTGCGCAGCGCGCGATCGTTCATGTCAAGCACGCGGCCCCACGTCACCTCGGCGATGGTCGGCGTGTTTTGCGCGAACACGTGGTTGTCAACGACGGCGGCAAGCAAGTTGTGCGCAGACGTCACCGCGTGCAAGTCGCCGGTGAAGTGCAAGTTGATCTTGTCGGCGGGCTCGATGCGCGACTTGCCGCCGCCCACAGCACCGCCCTTTTTGCCAAACAGCGGCCCTAAGCTGGGCTCGCGCAACGCACCAACAGCACGCACGTTGCGCGCGCGCAAACCATCCACCAGGCCGATGGTGGTGGTGGTTTTGCCTTCGCCCGCGGGGGTCGGCGTCATCGCGGTCACCAATACAACGCGGCCGAGCGTCGCTTGCGCGGGCACGCGTGCAGGATCGATTTTCACGATGCCGTCGCCGCGCGCTTCGATCGCGAGCGCAGGGATGTCGAGGTCGGCGGCGAGGGTGTGCGGCGAGATCAGCATGCGCGCAATGTACACAACTCGCGCTCAAGCACAAAAGCGCACGAGGCGGTCGCTTTGCGAGGCGCGCTTCGCCTACGCTGTGCCGATGCACATGCACACACGCCTCATCCTTTGCGCGGCGCACCTGTTGTGTTGCGCGTTGTGGTGCCAAGCGTGCACCCCTTCGCAGAGCGCACCGGCACCGACAGCGCCACCAAGCGCGCCCTCGCAAGACGCTGCGCCTCGCGTCGATCCGCCGATCGCTGCCGCACACGGCGTCACCTTTATCGTCGATGCGTGGGACGAAGCGAAGCAGCAGGCCACGGCGGAGCACAAACTGTTGTTCGTCGATGCGTGGGCGCCGTGGTGCCACACGTGTTGGTCGATGAAGCGCGATGTGCTGCACGACGCCTCGCTCGGGGCGTTTTCGGATCGCTTCGTGTTTGTCGAGGTTGACACTGACAAGCCGCAAAACGCCGCGTTTATGGCGAAGCATGCCGTGCGCGTTTGGCCGACCTTTTTTGTCGTTGACCCCGCCACCGATCGCGAGGTCGCCGTGTACGGCGGCTCGATGTCGCTCGTCGAGACCGCCAACTTTTTACGCGAGGGCAACGGTGGCAACGGCGCCATGGCGCAGGCCTACGCGCTATTGCAAGCGGGCCAGGCCAAACAAGCAGCGCTGGCGTTTGAGGCCGAAGCACACGTGGCGGGACCACGGCGCGCGGAAGCGTACGCCGCGGCCTACCGTGCGTGGCGTGATGCCAAAGACATGTCGCGCTGCGCTGGCACCGCTGCGGCTGCCCTCGACGTCGTCACGGGATCGGGCGCGGTCGGTGACACCGCGGGCTACGTGTTGTTGTGTACCGACGCGTTGCCCGACAGCGACCCCGACAAAAAGCGCCTACGCACAATCGCGAAGGCCAAGCTCGAAGCGCTGGTGCAAACGCCCGCAGCCTCCGCGTCCGTCGACGATCGCGCGGACGTGATGGCGACGCTCGCAGAAGTTGTGGCCGCGGACGGCGACACCGGCCGCGCGCGTCAACTGCACGAGCAGCGGCTCAAGCTCTTGGAGGATGACGCCAAGGTGAGCGACCCGCACGCCGACCCCAAAGCTGCGCGCGTGCACGACTACGCGCGCATGAACAGCTATCTCGAACTCGGCCGCGGTGACGACGCCGTGAAGATGCTGCGCGAGCGCGTGTCGCAGTTCCCCGACGACTACGAACCGCACGCCCGCCTCGCATCGACACTTGTGAAACTCAAGAAATTCGCGGAGGCCCGACCGGAGGTGGAGCGCGCAGTGGCGTTGGCGTATGGACCGCGGCGGTTGCGCTACCTCACGCTGCTCGCAGACGCGTGCAAAGGCCTCGGCGACTTGCCGTGTGAACGCGCAGCCTTAACACGCGTGCTCGCCGACAACGCCGCCTTAGCACCCGCACAGCAAAACGCCGAGCTGGCACAAGCAGCAACCAAGCGTTTGTCGCCAGCGCACTGAGCCGCCCACGTTGCGCGCACTGCGGCGGCGCGGCATACCGACCGCATGAAACTCAACGGCAACACCATCCTCATCACCGGCGGCGCGACGGGCATCGGCTTAGCGTTTGCAAAAAAGTTCGTCGCCCTCGGCAACACCGTCATTGTGACCGGTCGACGCCAGGACAGACTCGACGCCGCCGTGCGAGCGGTGCCGGGCTTGATTGGCATCAACAGCGACGTCGCTGACGTCACGGCCATCAAGGCCTTGGCCGCCAAAGTGATTGCAGACTACCCGGCACTCAACGTGCTGATGAACAACGCCGGCATCATGTTGTTTAAAAACCTCGGCGCCACCGTCGACGCTCTGGACGCATTGACGCAAGAGCTCGACACCAACCTGGCGGGCCCGCTGCGCATGATCGCAGTGTTTATGGGCACCCTCAAAAAGAACAAAGGCGCCATCATCAACGTGTCGTCAGGGTTGGCGTGGGTGCCGCTCCCCGCAG
>JAYTVG010000199.1:0-2213 GCA_043744135.1 Deltaproteobacteria bacterium
AGCGCGCCCAGCCACATGCCCGCACCGGTGCCAACGACGGTCGCGAGGGCTATGCGTGACAGCTCCCGCGGCGCCAGCAGCGCGCGCCACGGCGTGCGCTGCGCCACCACCACGCCGATGGGCGCCATCACCGCTGCCGCCACAACCAACCGCAGCGTCGACACATGCAGCGCGCTCGTGTGCTCGAGCAGTTGCTTGATGAGCACGTTAGATGACGCTTGCGACACTACGTACAATGCCGCGAGTGCTAGGCCGGGCCACGTCAAGGGTGCGCGGTCTCGACGCACGGTCGGCCGCACCGCCACCACCACGCCAAGCAAGGTCACGGCTGCCGCGGCCGCCATCAGCGGCGTCAGGTGCTCGTGTAACACCACGCCTGCGAGCAGCGTGGTGGCGACAGGCACGAGCGGAATCAGCACCACCGCGCGATCGACACCGAGGCGCTTGATGGCGGCTAAGTACGCCGTGTCCGAGCACACCACACCCAAAATCGCGGTCGCCACCATCAGCGTCGCGTGGCCATTGGTCGTCGGCGCACCGGCTGTCGCGAGGCTGACCAAAAGCAGCACGGGGCCCGCGATGCAGACCTTCAGCAAGCTCAACAACAGTGGCGAAGCGCCGGTGCGCGCGAGCACTTCGCCAAACAGCACGCTAGCAAACGCCCAGGTCGCCGCGCACGACAACGAGGCCACGACCCCGAGCGCAAATGACAAATCCAACGGCACCGACCTTTCAGCGCAGTGCGTAGCCGAACCTTGTGGGGGCGCAATAGCGCGTGCGGGCGCGCAAAGTGTCGGGTGCGCGCGCGCGCGTCACAAGGTAAACCTCCAAGATGCGATTCATTTCACGTCTGCCTCGCGCGTTTTTACCTCTCGCATTCGCGACCATGACCGTGCACCCGGCGTGCGATTGCAATCCCGAGCCCGTGACGCGCTTCGTGTGCGATTTTGAGGTCACGCCATCAGGCGAGGGCCAAACCATGCAGTTTAACGCGACGCCGGTGGGCGACAGCATCTCGCGCAGCTTCACGGTCAAAAACACCGGCAACGTCGGCTTGCCGTCGTTCAGCTACGATTTCGAGAGCGTCAACGGCCAACACTTCGACGTCAATGCGGGGGACGCAGCGGTGCTGTCGCCCAAGGCTGAAGTCACGCTGACGGTGGCGTTTCACCCGTTGATCGCACAAGACATCGCCTCGCGCTTTACGGTCACGCACCCAAAGATCGGCGCCGCCAAATGCCCGAGCTTCACGGTGTTTGTCCGCGGAGAGGGCTTCGATGCGCCGGAGGTGGACGCGGGCTTCCCGGACGCGGGTTTCCCCGACGGGGGCCCACCCGACGCTGGGTTTGACGCTGGCACCATCGAGCATTCCGACGCGGGTATCGATCTCGGCGTCGACGGCGAGTGGTTTAGCTACGGCGCACTTGAAGATGCGCGGCTGGATTTTGCGGCCGTCAAGCTTGCTGACGTCGACGGCACGGTGCTCGTGGTGGGCGGCTACGGCGAAAACGGCGAAGCCCTCGACAGCATCGAACGTTTCAATCCAGCAAACGGCCGCTCGCGCATCGTAGCGCATATGGCGGTGGCGCGCGGAGCTCCCGCGGCGACGCTTCTGCCAACCGGGCAGGTCGCGATCTTTGGCGGTCGCAACACGCCCATCAATGGCTTCGCTTTGACGAGTGTGGAACTGTACAACCCGGCTGACGACAGCGTCACGTGCCCGGCGCCGCAGGGTGCGTGTGGCCTCGACGACTTGGCGCTGGGCGTGTTGCCGGTCGGGCGCATCGGAGCGTTTGCGTCGGCGACCGCAGCCGGCGTCATCGTCGGTGGTGGCAGCGACCTGGACGCGGACGGCATCGAGCACCCCGTCGACGGCGCTGTGCTCGTTGATGTCACCGGTAACGTCAGCGCTTCGCCGATCGCAGGTGCGCTGAGCGGGCGCACCGCGCAGGCCCGTGTGTTTGCGTCAGACGGCAGCGTGTTGTTGGTGGGCGGGCGCGACGGCTTTGACAACCCCACGGGCGAGATCGTGCGCGTGACGTCGGCAGCGGTCACCAGCACCGGCGCACTCGCGTTCATTCGTGCAAATGCGGCCGCGGCGTTGCTGCAAAACGGCAGCGTGCTGGTGGCGGGCGGTGACAACATCGCGGGCTTCGGTATCGGCCAAGTCGAGCGCATCACCAACGCGTTTGCCGGCGCCAGCGTCGTCAGCA
>JAYTVG010000200.1:0-2211 GCA_043744135.1 Deltaproteobacteria bacterium
AGCGTAAAGATCGACATCAAAAAAGAGCGTTTCCCCGCTGCAGACGTGCTGCTCGATGTCGCCAGCTTCACGCTCAACACGCAAGAACCGGCGCGCGACGTGTTGTACAAAAAAGCGCCGCGCTTTGCGCACATGGCGGACGACATCGTCAAAGTGCTGCAGGCGTTCGTGCACAAAAAAGTCGAACGCAACGTGATGGACTTCGACGATTTGCTGATGAATTGGAAGGTGCTGTTGGAAGAAGGCGGTGCCGTCGCCGAGCGCATCCGCAACGCCTACGACGCGGTGTTGGTGGACGAATACCAAGACACAAACGCGCTGCAGGGACAGATCGTCGACCTGATGGCGCAAGGGCACAAAAACGTCACAGCAGTTGGTGATGACGCGCAGTGCATCTATAAATTTCGCGGTGCCGACCCGTCGAATATGCGCGGCTTTGCCGAGCGCTACCCGGCAGCAACGACGCTGCCACTCGCGGTGAACTACCGCAGCACGCCTGAGATCTTGAGCATCGCGAACGCCGTGTTGTCGCGTGCGCGCGAAGGATTTAAGACGCGATTGATCGCGGTGCGGCCCGAGGGCGTGCTGCCCGCCTTGGTGCCGACGCGCGACACGCACCAACAAGCCGAGTTTACCGCTGCACGCATCTTAGAATTGCGTGACGAGGGCGTGCAGCTCAAAGACATCGCGATTTTGTACCGCGCCCACCGAAACGCGCTTGAGCTTCAAGTCGAGCTGACGCGGCGCGGAATCCCGTTTGTGGTGCGCAGCGGCCTGCGTTTTTTCGAGCAAGCGCACATTAAAGATGTGCTGGCGTTTTTGAAACTCATCTACAACCCCGACGACGAGCTCAGTTTTCGCCGCGCGATTCGCTTGATGGACGGCGTCGGCAACGCGACGGCGGACGCACTGTGGTCGCAGTTTCGCGCGCACGTGTCGCACCACATGGTGCCGGCCGAAGCACTTGCTCGGGTGGTGCGCGAGCCCCACCTCGGTGACGTGCTGCAACGTCGCGCCAAGCCGGGTGTTGAAAAATTCGCCGCGCTCATCGGCTCAATGACGGCACGCGACGTGGCCGGCAAGCCCGGCGAGATGCTGCGCGTGCTGCTCGATGAATTTTACGGTGCGTACGTGGTGCGCATGCTGCCAAACGGCGCCGAGCGCAAAGCGGAGATCGAAGAGCTGGCGGACTTCGCGGGCGGCTTCGCGGACCTCGAGGCATTTTTATCCGAGCTCGCGCTGGTGCAGAACTTTTCTGCGGAAGAGGTTGTGTCGGCGGAAGATCCCGACGAGCGCGTGACGTTGTCGTCGATCCACCAAGCAAAAGGCTTGGAGTGGAGTCGGGTGTTTTTGGTGTGGCTGTCGGAGGGCACGTTCCCCTCCGACCTCGCGCTCAAAGAAGATGGCGGTGAAGACGAGGAGCGGCGTTTGTTTTACGTCGGTGTCACGCGCGCCAAAGATGAGCTGTATCTGGTCCATCCGCAGATCACGCGCGCACGCGACCACTCGATGGTGCTGCATAAACACAGCCGCTTCATCGAGGAGCTGCCCAAACCGACGACGCACTCGGGCCGCGAGGTCGGCGTCTACGAGCAGTGGCAAATCGAGATCACCGACGCGCCGCAACTTCCCGCGCTGTGTGCTGGGCACGATGGACCGCCCACCACAGCTGAGATGACGCAGGCGCATGACGCCGACGCGCACGATCACGCGGCACTCCTGGACGGCGCCGACGACGCTGCGGAGCGCTACGAGAACTGATGCGCGCACGTCCTCGATCCTGCCCGTGGGCGAACTACCCTACCCACAACCGCAACCGCCAAATCCAGGTCAACGGCGAGCGCCCCTTGGTGTACGGCTATTGCGCGCAAGACAAAGACTGCGGCCACTGCGCGGGCACGTTGTACAAACCCAACCTGACCATCGAACAAGGGCGCGCGTTTTTGTTCGTGGAGTGTCCGTTTTGCACAGCGGACTTGTATCGAAAGCGTGTGGTGCGCTTCAAAGATAAACTCCCGGTGGGCAGCGGTCCAACGTCGACACCGCTCGATTTGCCTAAGGCGCCACCTGCAGGCCCGGGGGTGCGGCGAATCCGCAAACCACCAGCCAAACCCGCTGGCAATCCACACTAAAGCGCGTATCGATGCCGCATGAGTCTGTCTGGTCGCGTCGTCATCGCAGCACTGCACGTGCTGCCGCAAAAGTGGCTCT
>JAYTVG010000201.1:0-7094 GCA_043744135.1 Deltaproteobacteria bacterium
GAAGCGCGCCGCGCTGTTCGCGCCCGGCGAAAGCGTCGACGTCGATCTCGTTGACGAGCTCCTCGCCGACTCGGCCTACGCGAGCGAAGCGCAGCTCGCCGACGCTGGCCCGCGCGCGGGTCAACGCGTGACCCTCGAAGAGCTCGAAAAGACGCACATCCGCCGCCTGCTGAACGAGCTGAAGAACGTCAGCGAGGTCGCGCGCATCGTCGGCATCGATCGCCGCACGTTGCAACGCAAGATGGCGGCGTGGGGCTTTCGCGACAAGACACCGACGTCGGAGGCAAAGTGATCCGCACGCCGCGCGTAGCCCGCCAACGCTAGCCAGCGCTGCGCCGCTACAGCGTGATGGCGTCGAGGTCCGGCGGTGGCGCACCAAACTGCGTGTCTTTGCGGATGCCTTCGATGCAGCCCAGGCGCGCGCTCACCGTCATGTTGCGCGTGACGGTGCCGTGACCGTTGGTGGTCTGGGCCGCCACCACAAACACCGGCTGCGCGTCGTGCCACGCGGCCTCCACATGCAAGATCTGAAAGGCGCCGACGTCGAGAGCTTGGCCGGCCTGCAGCAAACCTTTCGACTGCGCGCGCAAGTCTGCGCACAACAGCGCATCGATGTCGGTCTGCGCCTTGTGCTGCGCCGCGACCAGCAACGCTTGCACACGCGCGCGTGCATCGCTGTCGCTCGACGTCACGAAGTTCATCTCGCTGCGCGCCTCGGTGCACGATACCGTCAGCGCCGACGCCGTCAGCGCCAAACACAGCAAACGAACAAGCCGATGTTGCATGCGACCACTGTCGCGCGGCCGTGAGCGTTTGTCGACCTTGGCGCGGCATCCTCATCGTCGGCGGGCGGCGACCAGATACATCAGCGATCCCTCGGCACCAGCGTAGTTACCGTCGTCAAACGCCTGCAAACGGCGCGCGAGCAGTGCCCGCGCCGCCGCCCACAACGGCTCAAACTGCGCCGCGTCACCACCACCCGCCGCGAAATAGCGCTCGGTCTCTGCTTTGCTCCAACCGACGGCACCGCTGTCAAACTGCCGCTGCTCATCGGCGAACAGGGTGCGCGCTTCGTCGCTGTACGGTGCGTGCGCGGGCCGCGTCTTGTCGCACATCCAGGCGTTGACGTCGCGCCACGCGGGCGCGCGCAGCAACCCCACCAGCCGCTCGCCCAGCGAGTTGTCGCCGAGGCCGAGCGCGCGCTTGCCGCGTTCGCACGTGATCTCCAACCGAAACGCGGCGACCGCATCGTCGACGTCCTCGCCGGCAAACGACACCATGGAGCCCGCGAAATTATTCGGCTCAGCCGCTAGCAACACGCCGCCCGGTTTGAGCACGCGAGCGAACTCCGCGAGCACTTGCGCAGGATCTTGCACATGGATGAGCAAGGTTTGGCAGGTGACAAGGTCAAGCGAGGCATCGTCAAACGGCAACTGCTCCGCGCGACCCAACGTGAAGCGCAGGTTAGCGGCGTTGGACGTCGCCTGGCAGCGCGCCACCCACGCGGCTTCGCGCTCGACGCCGACAAGCGTGCACTGCGGCGGCAACACGCGCGCGATGGTGCGCGTCCAGTGCCCAAGGCCACTGCCGACGTCGACGGCGGCGCGCACGGCGTCAAGCTGCAAGCGGCGCGCGACCAGTTGCAGGTGATCAAGGTTCCACCACAAATCGCGCGCGTCAGTGAGAAATTGCGCGGAGTGCGGTGCGTCGCTCATGGGGCACTGTAGCGCGCACGCGTACTCGCCGCGTTCTTCGTCGCTCACGCGTGCAGCGGATGGTAGCGTGGTGCATGCGATTGCGATCTGCCCCACCGGTGCTGCTCACGATGCTGTGCATGCAAACCTGCACGCCCGGCGAACCGTCGGCGCCACCAGCCAAAGACGCCCCGTTGTTTACGCCGCGCTGGGCCTACGAACCGTGGATCTCCAAAGACATCAGCAACGGCGCCGACACGCGCGCATTTGTCGCGGGCTTTCAACAGCGCGACATCCCGGTGGGCGTGGTCGTGCTCGATTCCCCGTGGGAGACCAACTACAACACGTTCATCCCCAATGATGCGCGCTACCCAGCGTTTGGTGCGCTGGTTGCGGATCTGCACGCGCAAGACATCCGCGTGGTGTTGTGGACGACACCCATGGTCAACGTCGAGAGCTTCGACATCGAGCAGGGCGGCGACACGTATGAGGGGCCGGCGTCCAACTACGTCGAGGGTCAAGATCGCAGCTTTTTTGTCAACGACGGCGTGGAGTATTTTTGGTGGAAGGGTCGTGGTGCCGCTGTCGACTTCTTTAACGCCGATGCCGCCGCTTGGTGGCACGCGCAGCAAGACGCGCTTTTGGAGTTGGGCGTGAACGGTTGGAAGCTCGACTTCGCCGAGCAGTACATCACCGACGTGCCCATCGACACCGCGGCCGGCAAAAAGAGCCTGCAGCAATACAGCGAGGAGTACTACCGCGACTTTTTGCAATACGGCGCACGCAAGCACGTCGGTGGCACGCGCGAGTTTCTGACGATGGTGCGCCCCTACGACGAGAGCTACGGTTTTGAGCCTCGCTTTTATGCACGTCCCGAGCACGCACCGGTGGGTTGGGTCGGTGACCAGTCGCGCGACTGGACAGGCCTCAACGACGCGCTCGACGAGATTCAACGCTCAGCCGCCGCGGGCTACACGATGCTTGGCTCCGACATCGGCGGCTACCTCGATACCAACGGCGACGGCGATATCCCGTTTGACCTCGAGACGTTTTTGAAGTGGACCGCAGTGAGCGCGCTGTCGCCGCTGTTTCAACTGCACGGCCGCGCCAACCTCGCGCCGTGGACCGTCCCCGTCGACGATCCAGCTGTCGTCGAGCAATCTGTCGCGGACTACCGCTACTGGGCCACGCTGCACCACGCGCTTGTGCCGTTCTTTTTTAGCGCGTGTCGACGTGCGCAGCGCGCGGGGGTCGCGGTGATGCATCCGGTGGGCACCACACCCGAAGCGCGCGCCGGCGACTTTCGCTTCATGCTTGACGACGCGCTGTTGGTGGCGCCGCTGGTTGCACCTGGAGGCGTGCGCGACGTCAACTTGCCCGGCACCCAGGACGGCAGCGGCTATATCGACTGGTGGAATTGGGGTGGCCCCACCATTGCCGCCGGCAGCACGGTGTCGTTCACCGCGGCGTCGCTGCGTGAGATCGGTGTGTATGTGAAGGAGGGCGCCATCGTGCCGATGCGGATCGACAGCGACGCCACCGGCATCGGCGACGCCACCTTCGCTGACGCGATGACGTTTGTAGTGTTTCCCGCCGCGCACGAAAGCCACTTCACGCTGGTCAACGACGACGACAAGGATGCCGGCACCGTCACCACCAACACGGTGGACGGGACCATCACCGTGCGCGTCAGCGGCGTGGTTGGGCGCGTCATCTTGCGTGTGCGCGTGGCGGACGCTGCTGTCACGGTGGTGCAGGGCGCCGACCCCGAGCGCACGACGCTGCGCGCGCTAGGGACGCAAACAGGTGTGTTTAAAGACGAGGACGGTCGCGCCGTGTGGTTGGCGTTTGACAGCGGTGACGACGTCGAGGTCAGCCTGAAAGCGCCGTGAACGTGAGCTACGTTGCTTGCTCGATCGGCGCATGCGCCACGCGGGCGAGCAGTGCCTGCACGCCCTTGAGGCCCGTCAAGCGATCGACTTCGAGATGCATCGCTTGCAACTCACGCGCGTCGCCCAGCAGGCCTCGCAGTGCGCGTTGTTGCGGCTCAGGGAGCTGCTCGATCTGCGCGCTGAAATTCTGCAACACCGCGGCGCCGCTGTCAGCGCCTTTTAGCGTCAGCGCGAGTGAAAATGTGTTGAACAGCGTGCGCGCGCTGTGCGTATCAAACGCATGCGCCTCTTGCTGCAAGCCGCGCGTCAGCGACTGTTGCGCCTTGCCGAGCTCGGTTGTCAGCGCAGACAACTTACCGTCGATGTTCATGCTCATGGGGGATCCTTCTTTTTGACCGCGGTGCCACTGTGACTAACGCAAGCAAACCTGGCTAGGGGGCCCGCTGCGACGGTGCCCGCGGGTCTCGCGCCGCTGTCGAGCGGGCGCAGCGCCGGATGCGCGCCAGCAAAGGCGCCGAACTGCGCTGCGGCACGCTCGGTGCGTGCTTGCAGCAGCTGTCCGCGTCGCGCATCGAGGCGCAGCAAACCGGGCTGTGCCGCCAGCACCAGCGCAAACAGCGTACGTCCCGCCGACGATCCTTCGGGGCGCGCCAGCAAAGTGGTCGCGGCCATCAACAGTGCACCCGCCACCTCAAACGCTTCGCCGCGGTCGACGGCCTCGCCCCACGCATCTGCGAGCGTGTCGATGGCGACGTCGCTCAGCATGAGCTGGCCGTCAACGCTGTGCACCAACTGCAGCGCGCGGTCGGCAATCGCGTGCATGTTAAGGACCTGCGTCGCTGCCGGCGTCCACGCCCGCGTCGACAACACCAGAATCGACGTCGACAACACCAGAATCGACGTCGACAACGCCCGCGTCGACGTCTGGCGGTGCGGGTTGGCATGAGCCGACCGGTAAGCCGCAGACGAAAAACGACGTGGAGCCAAAGTAGCTCACGCACTGTTGTTGCAGTGGGCAGGCGGCGCACGGGGTGCCTGCTGGGCAGCTCACCCGATCGCAAGTGATGAAGGTCGGGTCAAACGCCGTGATGCCGAGCTGCGCGTTGACCACGTGCTCGCAGACAAATCCTGCGGGGCAATCAAACGTCGCTGCCTGCTCGTCGGCTTCGATGGTGCCGCTGAAGTCGTAGTCGTACGCCGGTTGGTCGCACACGGTGGTGCACAGTCCGTCTTGATACGAGCCTGACTGTGCTGCGCCGAGCGCACACCGGATCGGTGGCGGATTGTCGAGGTCGCGTACGCTGCGGTCGTCGCAGCCTTGGTGGCTGGAGGTGGTGTTACACACCTTATTTGGGTCTGCGGGCAAAAACTGCGCGCTGGCGGCCGCGTCTGAGGCGCTGGCAAAGGGGACTGCTTGCACGCACCACCCGTTGAGGCGTGCGCATTGGCCGCCGGCACTCGTGCCCACGCATTGAAAGCCCAAGGGCGCCGCGCACGTGCACGCGAGGCCGGCGTCACAAGTCGTTTGGTTGCAGCTCACGCGCGAGTTCGCGTCATTGGGGTTTGCTTGTTGAAACGACTCGACCGAGATCGGGATCGCTTCATCGACGCAGATCTCGCCCGCGCCGCACACTGCGTCGGCGTTTTGCACGCGCGTCACGCAGCTGTCCTTGCAGCGGTTGTCTAACAACACGGTGACGTTGTCGGTGGCATAAAAGGCGCTCGTGAGGCTGCACTCGCGCCCGTCAGCGCACGCAGCCTCGTCCAAAAACGATTGGCATAGCGCGTCGCGCTGTTGCACTTGCGCCAAACAGGCGACCGCATCCAAGACAAACTGCGTGCCGTCGTAGTTGAAGTGGGCCTGGCAGGTGTCGGCGCCGCTGCAGCAGGCGGAATTTTTGCCGACGATGGTGCCGGTTTGATCGCGCGCACCGCAATCCAAGCGGCACGTCGATGGCAGCGACATCGGCGCGGCTTGCGCGTCGACCGCCTCAGCCACGCACACAAGACCCTCGGCGCAGGCCGTGAGATCCCCGCCACAGGCAGCACCCGCAGCTGCTACCGGGCAGCCGTCGCCCTCTCCCTCGCCTTCACCCTCGCCCTCGCCTTCGCCCTCTCCTTCACCCTCGCGAGGCTGTTGGTTTGGGTCGACGGTGACGGTGCGTGGCGGGTCACAGCCGGCGGCGAGCACGGTGACAGCGACGGCGAACGGGGCGATGCGCAACATACCGAGAGTATGGCCCGCAACGCGAATGCCCGCCACCGCTGCCGGGCCCGTCGCGCACGACTTTACTCGGCGCGCAGCCGGTTCGCGTAGCGAGGTGGATCCGGCCGCGTCGGGGGTGTGCGCGCTTTTCATCGACCGCATCGGCTGGACGCGGTATGCTCTAGTGTTGCCGCTTTAGCGACGGCGGAGGCCCACATGCACGCCCGCACCCTCGTGTTTATCGCTATCGCGAGCGTTTGCGCGCCCGCGTGCACCGCAACCAGCGAAAGTGGCGCGGACTGTCAAAACGGCGACGACGACGACGGCGACGGCTTGGCCGATTGCGACGACCCGAGCTGCGCGCTGTCGGTGGCGTGCAACGCTTGCGGTAACGGCCAACTGGACCCCGGCGAGGCCTGCGATGACGGTAACGCGCTTGACGGCGACGCGTGCTCGTCGCGTTGCTTCAAAAGCGCGTGCGGCAACGGCAAGCTCGACGTCGACGAACAATGTGACGACGGCAACCTCGTCCCCGCAGACGGCTGCTCGTCGCGTTGCGAGTTCGACTTTTGTGGTGACCGCGTGCTGCAAGTCGCCGTCGAGGCGTGCGAGGACGGCAACCGCGACGACGGCGACGGCTGCTCGTCGCGCTGCCAAGCCGAGCCCAGCACCACCTGTGGCGACGGCGTGGCGGCGTTTGACAAAGATTTTGTCCCGCTTGAGCTCTGCGATGATGGCAACCGCCAATCCGGCGACGGCTGCAGCGCGAATTGTCGCCCGGAATTTTGCGGCGACGGCATCGTCGAGCCCTCGTTTGGTGAGCAATGTGACGACGCAGATCCGCGTGCTCCACCGCAGTGTGTCGGTTGTGTGATCCCCCGCTGCGGCGATTTTATCTTCAGCCCTGGCGAGCAATGCGACGACGGCAACACCGCCAACAACGATGGCTGCTCGAGCCTGTGCCGCAGCGAATTTTGTGGAGACGGCGTGGTGCAAAACGCGCTGGGCGAGAGCTGTGACGATGGCAACCAAGTGCAAACCGACCGCTGTGTGTTTTGCGCGGTCGCTGCCGGAGGTTGAGGCCGAGCGCCACGCGCCTCGTTGCGGGCCGCCTTGAGGTCGACAGGCTCACGCGCGCGCGCCGTCGTTGGCGAGGGCGCGGCGCGCGCGCGTGAGGTTCTGTTTGGCGGCGTCGGCGGAGATGCCGAGGGCGTGCGCGGTCTCTTGGGTGGAGTAGTCGAACACGTCGCGCAAGATCACGACGGCGCGCCGCATGGGCGTGAGGGCCTCGACGGCGAGCAA
>JAYTVG010000202.1:0-2191 GCA_043744135.1 Deltaproteobacteria bacterium
TGTTGGTCGATGCGTTTGACGGCAGCGACGAGCTCTTCGGCATCCTCCACCGGAACTTTGCCCAACAGCTCGGCGAGCGCGCGCTTGCCGACGGCCGCAAACGCACACGCAATCTCATCAGAACCGACGTGACGAATCAGCAGCACCAGCTCTTTTGCGGCCAAGCTGACGACGTCACGAAAGTATAGCTCCGCGAGGTCGCCTTCCATCGGCATGGTCGCGAACTTGGCGTCAAAACGCGCACGCACCAACTTCACCAACTCAAGGGGGATCTGCCGCAGCTGCTCTCGCGGCGGCAGCGCGCGTTGCACCGCCTCCGGCAGCCGAGCGACGATCTGACGCGACACGCTCGACGGCATATGCATCAGCACGATGGCGATGATGCGCGGGCTTTCACCCTTAAACCCGTGGCTCAGCCAACTGGGCTCCACACCCTCAAGCCCCTTCATTGCGCGAAAGTTCATCAAGCCCTTGAGCTCACGCACCATCAGCTGCACGCGTTTTTCACGCGGGATCTCGTCGAGCTTTTGTGCCTTGATGGACATCAGCTCTGCCAAATCGTCAGGCAGCAGCGAAAACAATTCCTTCGCGGAGCTACCGCCAAAGCTCAGCAACGTGAGCAGCAAGGTTTGCTGTCGTCGGTCAAGCGGATGCAATAAACGCGCGAGCATGCGTTAAGGAGGCAGGCCCGTTTGAGTGTTGCGGCCGGCTTTTTTGAGCGACGTCAACTCGGCCTCATTTTTGTTGACGCGGCGCTTGAGCCTGCTTGACTGCAAAATGCCGCCGACGCCGACGCCGATGCCGAGCACCGCGGCCGCGCCCAACACAGCGGCGTACACGCGTAGCCACATGGCGGATTTCGTGTCGACGACGCCGATGCCAAAAGGCCGTTCCGCGGCGATGGCGGACTCGACGGAACGCTTGGCGAACGGATCGTTTTCCAAGTTGGCGGGGACGTTTCGCTTCATCACCACCTGCACGTTTTGTGGCTTAAGGTCCTCGACCGACGCGCCCACCAAGCCGCGGATCTCGTCGACCGTCACCGCAGGGCTGCCGCGCTCGTCGATGGCGTTAAACACCACGCTCACTGACGCGGTCGACGCCGGTGGTTCTCGCTCTAAGTCGCGCACGATGTCTTTGTCGGGCTGCACCACCGACACATGCGCGCGCACGACGCCCGGCAGGCTCAACAACTTGCGCTCAATCTCGCCCTGCAGCGCCATCAAGTATTTGGCCTTCTCTTCCGATTTGGTGGGGATGAGGCCGCCGCCGCCCGGCGGATAGACCTGCGCCAAACCTTGCGGACGTTGTCGCGGCAATTTGTTGGCGACGAGGGTGCGCATCGCCGACGACACATCACCACCGCTGACCTCGACAGAGTACGTCACAACGCGGCCTTCTTCGACCACCTTGCGCGCACTCACGCTGCGGGCCTCAAGCACCACGATGATCTCGTTGGCCTCGTACTCATCAAGCCCGTGTACGATTTTTTCGCTACCCGCGCACGCCGTGAGCACCACCGCACATGACACGACTGCCGCCAAGCACTTGTGCGAAACGAGCGAGACGACTTGACGAGCGACTGCAACCACTACGGCCTCCGGCGACGCGACGGGCGGAGTCTGGGCTAATTGCGAGGTGAATTGCCACCGCAACACGCGTGGTTGATCAGGCAAACGTCCGAGCCCGTTTGTGAGCCATCACACTGAGACACCGGCGCGTGCTTTTGCAGGGAACAACTCAGGCCGCTACACTTGTTGCTACGGACCGTTCTTTCAGCCCGCCACCACAGTTGACCGTTCCTTCAGTGACACCCACGCGCACCATCTGATGCTCTCAACCGACGGATCGAAACATGAACTTCACGCAGTCAGATCTCGGGCCGAACGCCGCTCTCCACCCGGCTGGACCTCCGGCCGCTTGCATACCGGGCGCGTGCGAGGGCGCCATGGGCAGGGAGCGCTGCTTGTTTGGCTCAGTGCTGATGTTGGGCGCGCTATTTGGAATGATGTCGTCGCCGGCCGCGCGCACCGTGCCGTTGGTGTCGGCTTTTGTGATCGCGGGCGTGCCGTTGCTGACCTTCGCTATCGCTGCGCCGTCGCGTTTGGGGTTGTGGCGTGAACTGGCGTTGCTCGCGCGCGGCGCTGAGGCGTTCGCATTGTCGGCGCTGTTGGTCTTGGTCGGCCGCGGC
>JAYTVG010000203.1:0-2191 GCA_043744135.1 Deltaproteobacteria bacterium
ATGAACCGCAGCGTCGACGCGTTGGCCGCGAGCAGGTCGGCGCTGGCGCGTTGCCGTGAAAGCACGCAGCGAGCCGACAGACTCGCCGACCATTGCCCCGACACCGTCGCAGCGAGCGCTGGCATCGCGTCATCGCTAAGCGTTGACAGCAGCCCGAAGTCGACGTCGCGTTTCATCGCGAGCCCTCGCGCCACGTTATAGCGCACCACCAGCGCGTCAACGTTGATGGCGCTGAGCACGTTTGTGGCCACCACCGCCACCGCCAACAAGTGCGCGACAAACCTGCCGCGACGCCCCGCGACCAGCGACGTCCACGACAGCAGCACCAACGCCACTAGGGAAATCATCGCGGCGCTCGTGTACACGCGGTCGGGCGTCAGGCCGTAGCCCTCGACGTAACGCAGCATGCGAAACTGCGCGATGCCGGCGATAAGGACCGTCAACGTGAGCAGCGCACCCAGCGCGACCCGTACGACACGCGGCAACGCACCAGTGGCTTGTCGTCGCACCAGCGCGGTCAGTAGCGCGGTCACCACCAACACCAACGCCACCACTGCGAGCAACTGCCAAAACCCGTCCCGTGCGTCGCTGGAGTAGGTGTAGCCAGGGATCGCGAGCAAGCTGTCAAAGCCCAGCAGCTTTTTCACTTGGAGTGCTGCGTAGGTTGAAAAGAGCACCAACAGCATCGCTAAAAACGTCACAGCTTCGCTCGCGCCGAAGCGCGCATGGACCGGCCAGTGCAACTTGCTTGACGACGTCGCGAACGTCGATGCCACCAAGCCCGCTGCCGCCCATACGAGCGCCACGCCGAGCAGGATGCGCCACACGTCGACGATGCCAAAAGTCGGCAGCACGTTGACGAAGCTGCGATCCGCGCTCGAAAACAACAGCGCGAACACGGCGATAAACGGCAACGCCAATGCCGCGCCAGCAGCTGGAGCGCGAAGCGTCGCCCGCATCGAGGTGACATCGATGTCGGTGCGGACAAGCTGCGGCGCGCCGCGTGTGGCGCTTGACACTCCCGCCCAAAGCGCGGCGACCATCTCCGTGACGCCGTGCACGCCGTCGTGGCGCGCGAGATACGGAAGGCACAGCGCACTCGCGAATGCCATCCCCAAGTTGAACAACAGCAACATCGGCGCATCTCGCCAAGCGATCCAGCACGACGACACGACGAGCACCGCAAGTGCGATCCACTCCGTGGCTGCAATGGAGCGTTTGCGCGCACGTGCTACCGCCACCCACGTCGCTGCCAACAAGCACAACGCCGCCGACCAGCCAAAGCCCGGCACGCGCGACACCAACAGCCCCGACACAACACCCCACAGCACCACCAACGCCACCGTCGTGAGCTGCGTCGACTTAACGCTGATGCGTGGCACGGCCGCGCCTAACGTGCGGGCGTCGTGTTCGATTGTGATGGGAAGCATCTCGGACGCGTCGCTCATGCAGCTCCAGTCGTGGTGTGACTGAAAACGAACTGCCGCGGCGGCGCAAACATTCCTGCGCGTCACCCCGCTCAGCCGAAACGCCCAGCACGACGCAACGCTAAAGTGCGACGCGCGTGCCGGTGTGGTCGGACACCATCGCGGCCTCAAGCACCTGCTGCACACGCACGCCGTCATCAAGCGTGGCGGCGTGGGCCACGGCGCCGGCGCCGGTGCGGACGGCATCGAGGACCGCACGCAACAGCAACGGCTCGCAGCGCGCAAACGCCGTCGGGTTGCACGCCTGCACTTCGGCGACGGTGGGTAGACGCACCTCGACGCGTTTGCTGTCGCCGTCCGTGCACACCACCAGCTCGTCTTCGTGCATCAAGCACGCAGCTGCCCGCGTCCCGTCAACCTCGACAGCGCTAGCAGCTCCGAGCAACCTCGCGGTGGAGGTGACGATGGTGGTGCGCGCGCCGCTACCGTGGGTCAGCCACAGCTCGGCGCCGTCATCACTTGTCACTTCGACGTTTCCACGCTTTTGGATGTGGCGATGCAAGCGCGCCTGCACCGCGACCACATCGCCCAGCATCCACAGCGCACCATCGACCAAGTGCGAGCCCAGCGCCAGCAGCGCACCACCGCCGCGCGCGCGTTCGTCCCACCACGACGCCGCGCGGTTCATGCGCTCGTGCGAGCCAAACGTCATCGTCACGCGCAGGTGCCGAATCTCACCAAGCGCGCCGGTGACAACGAGCTCA
>JAYTVG010000204.1:0-7091 GCA_043744135.1 Deltaproteobacteria bacterium
CCCGCAACTGCAGGGCCTGTACTACACCGCCAATGTGCGCGAGCAGGACAGGCTGCGCGCCATCGCCATGCAACACAAACCCTCGGTTTTCTTTCATGCAGCAGCTTACAAGCATGTGCCGCTGATGGAGTCACATAACGAGATTGAAGCGATTCGTACGAATATTTTGGGAACGCTGCACGCGGCGCGCATTGCCGGTGAATGTGGTGCTCAAAAGTTTGTGTTGATTTCGACCGACAAAGCCGTCAACCCCACGAGCGTCATGGGGACCACCAAGCGCATCGCTGAGCTGTATGTGCAGGCGTTGTCGTCGCACGCAAAGACGCGCTACGTCGCGGTGCGCTTTGGCAACGTACTCGGCAGTAACGGCAGCGTCGTGCCGATCTTCAAAGAACAAATCGCGGCAGGCGGTCCCGTCAAGGTCACCCACCCCGACATGCGGCGCTACTTCATGACGATTCCGGAAGCGGCGCAATTGGTCTTACAAGCCGGCACCATGGGCCACGGCGGCGAGATCTTCGTGCTCGATATGGGCGAGCCGGTAAAAATCGTCGACCTGGCGCGCGACCTCATCACGCTGTCGGGGTTTCGGCCCGGCGTCGACATCCACATCGAGTTCACCGGGCTGCGTCCCGGCGAGAAGCTGTATGAGGAGATCGCCATCGACAGCGAGAACGTCACGAAAACCAGGCACCCAAAGATCTATCAGGGCAAACTCAACGGTCTTGCGCTTGACACCATCGCTCAACAAATCGACGAACTGCTCCAGCACGTCGACGACGTCGATGCCGCGACGCTCATCAACCGGCTGCGGGCGCTGGTCCCCGAATTCGGCAGCAAGGCACCGACTGCGGCTGAACGCGCTGTGGGCGCTGACGCGAGCACGCGCTCGTCGTTGTCCGTCGCGCGTGTCTGATCGTCGCTTGTGAGCACACCCACCACAACCGAATTTAATTGTTCACCTCCCAAGGTCGGTGCATTGTTGTCGACGTTGGTGCGCGGTATCGCGGTGCTGCACGCGGCGCCGCGCCAAACGCCCATGGCTAAAGCTGAACCGACCGCAGCTGACACCAGTGCGGCGCTGCTCGAGCACGCGGGGCGCCACCGGCTTGATGCGTTGGCGGCGCTCGGTCTCGGTGTCGACGTCGCAGCGCGCATCACGCGTGCTCGCGCGCGCGCACATTGGTTCGCGGCGGCTGCTGCCGAGGTGCACACAAGGTTAGACCAGCACTGCATCGCGCACGCTTTTTTAAAAGGCGTGGCCTCAGACCAGCGGTTGTTTTTGGGCAGCGGTGCGCGCGGCACTTCAGATATCGACCTCGTGGTCGACGATTTGATCGGCGCCCAGCACGCCATCGCAGACATCACTGTGGCGGTTGCGTCCGAGCAGCGCCGACCCCGTCTGTATGGCGCACGCACGACGCGCAGCGTGCCGGTGGCGTTGTTCGGCGGCCGCACCGTCGTTGACATGTCGTCAGCGTTGTTACCTAACCCGCCGTTTTTTGATGACACGGCACATGTGCTGCGCCGCGCGCGGCCCACCACATCGGGGTTGCCGATCTTGGCCGACGCCGACGCGATGGCGTACGCCGCCGGCAACTTAGTGCGCGACCGCTTCTCGGGGCTGCTCAAACTCGCCGTCGACCTAGCTGCGTTCACCATGACCACAACGCTGGATTGGCACGTGGTGGTGCGTCGCGCGCGCAGCTGGCGGGTCAGCGCGGCGCTGCACGGCGTGTTGGCGCTGTTGGACGTGCACACCGCGTGTGAGGTGCCCGCGTATGTGCTGCGCGCGCTGGCGCCATCGAGGCCGCGCGCGGCGTTTGTGAACAGCTGCGTTCACGGTGTTGCGATCCCGTCGATGTTGACGCGCACCCTCGCTGTCGACTCGCTGACGGCGGGCATGGCGCACCTCGCGCGCTACGCGGTCCCCCGCGCCGCGGACGCCGCGCATGAAGCCGCGCGAGCGTGGTTGCAGCGACCGGCCACGTAAAGCGCTGAGACATGCGCGGTGACGGCCGACGGCGCCATCGAGGTGCCGCGTGCATGTGAAGGATCACGCGGCACGGGGCACCCAGATGCGAACCCCAAACGAAAGGTTGAAACCCATGAACGGGCGCATCCGTGTCGTCGTGCTTTGTCAGACGGTTGTCTTCGCGTTGGTCGCATGCGTTGGCCCGCCAGGCGCAAACGGGGCCGCGGGCGCACCCGGTGCAAACGGCGCCAACGGCAGCGACGGGTCAAGCGGCGCAAACGGGCTCGACGGTATCGACGGTGCTGACGGCCAAAGCAGCACGGCCACTGCGTCGTGGGTGCCCGCGCGACTCGCCGACATCGAAGGCAAGGCCGAAGACGCCTACGACACCGCGTTGGCAGCGGACTACGACGCGGTCATCAACGATGCAGGCGATATGACTGCGGGCTGGAGGTATTTTCGAGACTTCGTGCGGGCTGACGGAGCCTCCGCGGATCAAATCGCCTCACTCGACGTCGCTATCGCTGGGCTCAATGCCGCCGTTGCTGATCGGGCGAACTTGACCGACTTCGAGCTCGCGCGCGCGGCCAACGCCATCAGCGAGCCGATGGATGAGCTGTTTTCGGTCTACCAAGACCCTGTGCCTGCGATCGTGTTGGCGCTCGACTACGGCGGCCGCGAAGTGCAGCTGGATGGCTACCAGGGAGCGTTCGAAGCCGCGCTGGTGCACATCGGCAACTGCCAGCGGCAGTACAACAGCGTCAAGCCGCAGGTGCTTGCCGTCAACGGTGCCGATACTGCAAGCGCTTACGAGGCGTCGCTCGCAGCACAAATCGCCCTGGCGGAGGCGGGCGACGGTGCCGGCTTAGTGCTTGAGGCCGAGACCGGTTTAGATCTCGTCGACTTGCTCGAGGACCTTTTTTGGCAGTGAGCAAGCGGTCGCCTCTGCCGATGTCGCGGGGGCGCGTGGCGACGGGCGCGGCTGCATCGAGCGGCAGCAGCGCTTCGGGCCGCAGCGATGTGAAACGCGCGTGCGTGCCCTGTCATGCGTGCTCGTCTCGTCACGCTTTGCGTCAAGGCCGCGGAGCTGCACTCAGGCGCGTGCGCAACGCGTCGACTGCCGCCGGCGCCGCTCCGGCAGCGAGCGCGGCATCGAGGGCGGCCGCAGCCTTGTCGACGAAGCGCAAGTCCCATTCAGCATCCGCCAGATCCAACCACGCGGCCGCGTTTGAGCTGTTGCGCGCGGTGATGCTGCGCAGCATCGTGAGCCTGCGTGTTTTGTCGTGTGCAAGGTGGGCGATCGCCGCCTCTTTGAGGTCGAGCTGGCCTTGGGTCTCGTAGTCGGGGGCGAACAAGCGAAGCTGTCGCAGCGTGGCTTGCGCGTCGACAGCATCAGCCGCACGGATGGCCGCGTCCAGCCGCCACTGAAAAATAGCGGACGCAGGCACCGTGCGCTCGGTGAGTTCGAGCGCCGCAATGCGCGCGGCCGGCAAACCGCGCGCCTCTTCTAGCAAGCGCAGCCAAGCTTGCGCGACGTCGCCAGACACGGTGTCGGATTGCGTCGCGGGTTTTAGGCGACGCATGGCGCCATCGACGTCGCCGATGCGTTTTGCGATGTCGGCTGCGCGCAGGCGTGCCCACAGCACGTCAGAGTGTTGTGCGTCGCCGTCGAGTGCGAGCACGTCGTCAAAACACACGAGCGCGTCGCTCAAGCGCGCTTCCGCAAACAGGGTGTTACACACAGCGCCGAGGTCGACGTCGGGAACCGCGCGCCGCCGCTGCAGGTAGTCCGGTGTTCGTTTGGCGACCTCGAGCAACAGCTGAGCGTGGTTGCCACCAGCGCTCCACGCCAACTGATACTCCAACAGCGCCTGATGGAGATGTCCTTGCGCCGCCAATGCGCGCGCCGCTTCCACGTGCGCGCCATCGTGTTGCGGCCACACATTGATGGCGCGGTTCGCCCACAACAGCGCGCGCTTTGCGTCGCGGGCCTCGCGCGCTTGCACCGCCATCAGGTACGCAAAATGGCCATCGTGCGGGTGGGCGGCAAGCGCTTGCATGACGAGGTCCCCCTGCGCCGCGCCGTGAGCCCGCGCGATGTCCGCGTCTTGGCGACGGCGCCATTGCCCAATGGCAGACGGCGCCACCCACAACAGCAGCAGGAAAACGACGCCAAGCCCGATGGCACCCACGCGCAACGGCACGCGCCACCAATGCAGTCGCGGCGCGCGCGCTACGCACAACGCCAGCAGCGTCGTCGCTAAAAAAAGTCCTGCGCTGGTCTCTAAAGCAAAGTCGAGCATCTCGCCTGACGCCAACAACGCAAGCGCGGGCAACGCGGTGGCGCGGCTGCGGGTCGCGAGCACCACGACCAACCACACCGCGAGCGCCGCGCACAACGCGAGCAACACTGACCCCACGACGACGCCGTGCTCACTGAGTGCCGCGAGCACAGCATTTTCGACGTTGCTAAACGTGACACGCTGCCCGTTGACGGGAGGGCCTGTGTAAATCGTGAACACCGAGCGAAAGCCGTTGTTGCCGACGCCAAGCGGGTGCTCAGCGATCATCTGCAAGGTGGGCGCGTATAACGAGAGCTTCGAGGTGTTGATGCTGGTGCCCTCGGATGCAAACAGCGCGCGCAGACCGGGTGCTGCGGCCCACGCCGCGGCGGCAGCACCGCCCAAGCCAACCGCACCACGCCACACCACGTCAGCCACCGTGAGTGACGCGTGCCGACCGTCGCGCCACATCACCCATAGCGCCACCACCACAGCGACGCCGTAGGCCAGCACTGCACCGCGTGACGACGTCAAAATCACCGCGGCACCGCACACCACAAAGGTCAGCGCCATGATGGCGGCTTCGCGCTTGGAACGCACGCCGATCGCCCGCATGCCGCACACCACACTCAGCGCGCCAAACACGCGGCCGAGTTGGTTTGGGTTCACCATCGGCGCGTAAAACGTCGTCGCCTTCATGGTGAACGTGCCCCACGCCCCGTAGACGCCGAGCAGTCGGTGCAGCGCGGCCACCGCGAACAGCATCAACGCCGTCGCGCACAGCACGCGGTACACCAGCGCACGGCCACGGCGCGACTGTGCGGCGTGCGCGACCATCGTGAACAACAGCAAGGCACCGAGCAAGCGCATCAGCGCAAAGCGCGTCTCGGGCGGATCGGCAGCCAGTACACCGTCGATGTTGTCGCGCACGGCATCGGCCAGCGGTTGCGTCACAAACGCGATGTCGCGCACGAGCTTCGGCGCAATGAAGCCGCGCACGCTCGCCGGCAGCGGGCACAGCTCCCACACCGTCGCGACGACGCCGAGCAACAGCGGGGCCATCGCCCAATGCAACGGCAGCGGCGCGCGCCGCAGCATCCGGTGGCCGCACCACACAGCGAACGCGACGCACTCAACGACGGTCGCCGCCAGCGCCACCTGCGGGTGAACGCCGCCGAGCGCAAACGGCAGCAACGCAACCGGCGCGAGAGCCAAGCCGAGCGCGACGCGGTCGGTCACGAGCGGCGCGAGCCAAGCGGGCAGCGCGGACGTGCGAGAGGAGGTCGGTTGCGGCACGGTGCCATGGTAGCCCAGCGCGGGGGTCGACGTCGCAGTCATTCAAACGCGCTGACGTGACGACGTCCCGGCACCGTGGATCGCCGTGTGACGTGCAGCCGCAGGGACGGTCGTGCGTTGCATCTCAAACTTAAGCCGCGCTCGACGGCGGCCGCGACGATCACGCGTTGCGAAACACCATCACGTACACGTCGTACAAAAAGTGCGTGTACACGGCGACGGCGAGGCCGCGGGTCCAAAACAGCCCCGCAAACAACAGCCCCGCGAAGATGCGAAAGGTAAACGCGCTCACGGTGAACGGCTCTCTGATGTGGTGGATGGCGGAAAACACCACGCTCGATACCAGCATCGCGCACAAGGCTGCGACCACCCGCGGCATGCGCAAGCCGTGCTGCAACAGCCACAACAACCCACCCATCAAAAATGCCCGAAACACGATCTCCTCGTACAAACCAGCGCCGGCGCTCATGACGATTTTGTCGAGGAGGTTCATCGACGCTGCGGGTGCGCCCGCGGCCAACAGCGCACCTAAGCCCAGCGTGCGAATGGCCAGCACCACGACGGAGCCAAACGCCAGCGCGTACAAAGCGCTTTCAAGCAGCAGCCACGCCAGCAACCGTGGTCGAAACTGCCCGCTGGATTTCATGCGCACCAACACCAGCGCGAACACCGCGAGCACAGCGGCGTTAAACACCAAATACCCGAGCAAGTTGTTGGCGAACAAGGCGAACAACGCCGATGTCACGAAGTCGACGCCGTTGCGCAAGCCGCCGGTGGCCAGCACGCCCAGCTGGTATGCGACGAACAACGGCAGCACGAGCACCACGCTGGTGTTGAGTCTTTTGCTGGAGCGCAAATACCCGCGCAAGCCGCCGTCAGCGACGCGCGCGCTTGTCGCTGTGTTGTCATTGCCCACCATCGTCAACCTCCGGCCCGCGAACGGCATCAAGGATGGTTGCGAATCACGCGGCCGCCGACAACCGCGTGCGCCGTTTCAGATCAGGTGATTTGCGGGAATAGCCATCCTCGCAGCGCTCCGTCGCCTGTGGCCCACCCGATGCGATGCGGTTACGTCGTCGATCGGTCTGACGGCAGATGCACACGCAACGTGTTGCGTTTGCGATCCAACCGCCGTGCTCGCGATGCGTACGGACGCCGCGAGGCCCAGTCCCGTCCCCAACCACCAAGCTCGCGTGCCGCTTACGCGCATCGAGCAGCAACGGGCCAACCATTTGACGCGCCATGGAACCCACGTCGATCGCGAGCAGTACGGGCTTGCGGCAAGGCGCCGGCGAGGAAGCAAGTGACGTCCAGTCCACGTCGTCGCGAGCACCGCAGCCGGCACCAACGCAACAAGCGGGAAACAAACGCCCTCCCCTAAACCAAACCACACCGAGAACGTGGATCGCGCGCTGTACGGGCTTGTGGCTAGGCGCCGGTGAGGAGCACAGCAAGTGGACTTCCTGTCCACGTCGCGAGCACCACAGCCGGCAACAACGCCACAAGCGGGAAACAAACGCCCTCCCCTAAACCAACCC
>JAYTVG010000205.1:0-7072 GCA_043744135.1 Deltaproteobacteria bacterium
AAGTCAAACCAAACGCTGCTGCCGCGCCCTGGGCAAAGACATGCTCAAAGCGCACCGTGCCGTCGCTTGCGGCGGCGATTGGGACACGCACCGAACATGAGATTTGCAGCGCAGCCCCAAACGCGTTGAGCGCCGGGATGGTGACCTTTGGTACGGTGGCTCCCGGCAGCGTCGCCTGCAACGCCTGCTCCACGAACCTGATCAGTTGGTCCTGCTGCGCACGTCGCAGCTGGTGTCGAAGCCCGTCTGCGCGCGAGGCTGGGACCGTCAACACCGCGGTGCCATTGAGGGCATCGCTGGCGCGCGCGAGGCTTATCTCGACGCGCGTCGGCGCCGCATCGATGGCGCTGTCGGGCAACAGCCACGATGCGGGCGGTTGCGCATCGCTGAGTGCGCGCTGGGAAAGATCCAACACGCGAGCGCCGCGCGCCGCTTCTGGAAACGCGTCAAGACCGGCGCTGCCGTCGAGGATGACGTAGTTATCTTTGAGTTGGCGCCGAACGCGGACCGCGAGGGTCCCCCACGGCTGACTGCCGATCAGGTCGGTCGGCGCCAGCGTCGCCATGTGCAGCGCCACCGGCTCAGCAGCAAAACCGGCCGCGCGCGTCAACGCCAAAAACAGCGGTGTGCGTTGGCCGGCGCCTTCAAGCAGCGCCTTGGTCGGGTTTTGCTCGTCGCCTGGGTCCACACGCGACACAACAAAACGAAACAAGCGCTGCAGCATGACGTCGTCGCTGCCGTACCCCGCGATGCGTTTTGCGCAACGGGAGAGCCAGTCGGTCGGCGCCGCCGACAGGGCAATGTTGCGACCACGCAACCGGGCCCAATACGCGTCGTTGATACCCCACGCATAACCGATCGCCATGGCGGTTTCGATGTCGTCGGGCTGGTACGGCTCTGCACGCGCGGCCGCGACATCGACGACATCGACGCGCACGACGTGTCGCTTCACGCCGTCGCTGTCGTCGTAAAACGATTCGGTGGCGATGGGGGCGCCGTTGCGGCTGATGCGCTTCAGGCTGCGCGTCTGCTCGAGGACCACCGGCCAATCAAAGGTGTTGGACTTGCGCAGCGCGGGCATATCTGTGCTGTTGAGTTCGCGCACGACGAACGTCGCGTCATCAACGGCGATGGGTGGTGACGACGTTAACGTCAGCAGGTCAACGATGTCGCCGGGAGCGAGCGAGGGTAGCGAAACCTCTTCGACGCCGGCGTTTTCATCGGGCTCTACCACGCGCCCGTCGGGCTTGATGACGCGCAACATCAACACGCGCTTGCGCGACACGTTGATCTCGCCGAAGCTGTCGAGCATTTGTTTGCTTCGCAACAGCACCACCACGTGCCGTGTGGTCCAGCCGCTGGCATCGACAAAAAGTTTCGTGCGGGTTTCGTCGAGCAGCTCAACCGCCGCGAAACCCGGGTAGGGCTGCTGCGGCAGCGCCCTCATCGCAGCGACTGCAGCGTCCGCGTCGTCGAGCAACTCGTCGTAAAGCACCGGGCCCGCGAGCGCCTCGTTGAGCTGGCTGAGCGCGGCGTTCGTCGGCACCACGGCCAGGGCACGTGCGAGCGCCGCACGCCCGGCATCTTCGCCGTTTGTTCGCCACGCCAATACGACGCTGCGCTCGAGCATGTCGGCATCTGCTGGCGCCTTGCCAAGTCCGTCGTCGATGAGCTGGCGCGCGCGTACCGGGTCGTCCAGCATCGCTTGATCGACCGACAACGACGCGCCAGTCCCGCGCAACGCATCTGCACGTTGCAGCAGCGCAAGCGCAGCGATGGTATTGCCCTTGGCGTTTTCGCGTCGCGCGTCATCTTCGAGTTGAGGGCCGATCAACATCTCGCCCTCACGCTGCAAACGCTGCTGCATCAAAGTGTCGCCGCGTGCCCCAAAAGCCCGCGCAACAGCGGCGAGGTTTTCAGGGGTTCGCTGCGACTCAAGCAGGGCTTGCGCCGTCGACGTCGCTTCATCGAGCAGGCCCACATCGACCGCGAGATCAATGAAGATCCGTGCGGCTACGCTGCTGAGGGGTCGTTGTGCGACGAGCGCGCGGTACGCGACCAGGGCGTCGTCCGGGCGCTCGATGCGTTCGGCATTGGCGACGGCGAGCCTGGCGTACAAGTGCGTCGGCCACGCGCGCAGCACGCGCTGCCAAAGGCTCGACGCCAATGACCACGCCGCGCGCCGCGGCAGTTCGTTATCTGCGTTCGCGGTGCTCGCCGCCGCCGCTACAGCCGCGGGCACCGAGCCCCAGCGCGTCAACAACGTGCGCGCGATGTCGCGTTCGTCGTCCGCGGTGGTGCCCCAGCGCGGCGCGCGGGTGCGCGCGTGTTGCCACAGCGACGCGTCTAGCTCGCCCAGCTTGAGCGGTCCGTCTGCACTGATTGTCGGCGCCGCCGGTGCGAGGGCCTGCCACCCTGCCGTAGGTTTCGGCGCAGCCGTGCTTTGGTCCAATGCCTCGAAGGCGACAGCCGGCTCACCACGATCGTTGAGCATCGCGAACCACAGCGCCGATGCACCCGTGTCGTGTACGACAATCTCAACAAGGTGGTGTCCCGCGTTGAGCATCAAGTCGGTGCGTTCGTAGGTGGTGCTATCGCGTGCCGCGACGCGGTCAAGCACCACGCGCCCGTCGATGCGAACAAAAAACGCCCGCGCACTATCGACGTACAGCGTCGTGGGGCCACCGCCAACCCCGCGCACAAAAACACGGTACAACCCTGTGCCCCGGTGGTTGACCGGAAGAAATTCCCCGGCGGGCCCATCCAACACGACGTCGTGCACAGCGCCGTGCCCCGGCAGCAGCGCAGCACCGTCGCGCACACGCGCTAGATCGAACACCGCATCACCGACGTTTGGACCGTCGAGCGCGACCCGCAACGGACGGCCGCATGACAGCGCGGTCGCGCGCAATGCACCAACGTCAGCGCCGTTTTGCGCCGCTTGCAGTTGGTCCAGGCACGTGACGGCTGCGAGGTCCGCGCAGCGCCCGTGGCCACGTGCACAGGCGTCTATCCAAGCACGCGCATCGTGTCGGATGCGTAACACGCCGGCTTGTGTGTGAAGCGCCGTGCGCTGCAGCAGTTGCGCCGCCACCATGGCGTGCGGGTGCGCTGCAAACGCGTCGATGAACCCAGCGCACATGTCGACAGTCATCTCAGGATCGCCGATCGCCTCCGCCATCAAGCAGCGGTGCCCCAGCACATCAGCATCGTTGGCTTGCTTGGCGTTTAACGGCTCCGTGAGCGACAACACGTCGCCTCGCGCGCTGCGCAAACGCAGCTGTTCGAGGGCGTCTATCGCGCTCGCGGTCGCGAGCCACGTCGGTGCCGCGCTCGGCGGCGGTATCCTCAGCGCCAACAACTCATCGAGCGTTGGCATCGGCTCCGCCGCGGGTGCGCTGGCGAGGGAATCGACAAGCTGCCCCCGCGCCACGCCCTGCCTGTGCGTAAAACACGACGGCTGCGCGCACAGCAACAACAGCACGGGTAGCCAACGATGCGGGTTGCTCATGGCGCGCTCCTCGTCACGCGAATTTTCTTTTTCATGAAACTGTCAGCCCGCAAAGCTTCGTTGCGAAATTGTGCGTAGTCTGCTGCAGGCACGAGGCGGGACAACACCGCCGTGTCCTCGTCGACGATGAAGCCGTCCACGGTGCGCTCGATGCGCTGAACAAACGTCAGGTGCTTGCCGTTGACGACTCCGCCCGTCGGCAACTCGACAACGCCGAAGCCTGCTGGCAGCACGTAGCGCATGATGTTTCGCGTTCGCCACGGGTGATCGATGAAGAGGTCAGACGTGCGCGTGGAGGTGTCCGCGAAGTTGCCGGCCAAGTCGTGTGCGTACAACGACAGTGGCATCAGCAGTGCGCCGTTTTGCTCACGCACGGCGCGATCGCGAATCGTCGACGTGAAGTCGTAGCCGAGTCGCTCCGCGCTGAGCGACAGGTCAGTCATCGTCACGCTGTGCACCTGGTTGCCGGGCAAAGATGCCGCCATGTGACGCTGCAACGTCAGTTGGTTTTTCGCCGGGTCGGCGAACTCGCGTCGCTGTTGCGCGTTTGCCTCGCCTGAAAAACGCTCTTTGCCACGCACGCTCAGGCTGCCGCTCGCGTCAAGCGTCAACACGTAGTCAGAGAGATTCTCGTTCGAATCGGCGCCGAGCACAGCAATGACCGCGAGGCGTGAGGCTCCGCCTGGCGCGACGACAAGCGTCTGTGCACCCTGATCCATCGCCGGCAGCTCGCGCCAACCACTTTGCTCAGCGGTCGCATCCAAGAAGCGATCGAATTCCGGTACGTATGCGATGGCATGGTTAAACGCCCACATCGTCGGCGGGTCGACGGGGAGCGCGCCGAGGTTTGCGGTGCGCACGAGGGCGATGTCCGCGGGCACGCCAGCCTCGCGTAACAGCGCCACGAGCAGCGATGCTTTGTCTTTGCAGTCGCCGTAGCGTCGCCGGTGAACTTCAGTGACGGGGTAGGGCTTCCAACCGTGGATTCCAAGCTCGATGCCGACGTAGCGCGTTTGCGTGACGACGTATTCGTACAAGCGTCGCACCAAGTCTTGTCGATCGCTCGCGAGCGCCTGTTGGGCCTTGGCGACGCCGCGTAACTCGTCGTTGAGCGTGAGCTGCGGCGCCGCTAACGACTCATACCAAGTCCCGAGCGCTTGCCACGTCGCGTACGTGGAGACCGACACGAAGTCGGTGCGCGCAAAAAACGGTGGTGCTTGCGGCTCACTTTTGAGGGCAGCCGCGCTGTCGACGTTGAACGTGTACACGAGGCGTTCGCCGTTTTCGGTGATGGCCGGTTCGGGGGCGCCGCGTCCCCCCCAGTACAGCGCCTTGTTGCGCGGGGTGTCGATGATGAGCCGCCAGTTGCGCGTGGGCAGCCCGGTGCGAATCGGTTCGATGGTGCCAAAGAAGTCGCCGAATAGATTTTGTTGACCGACGAGTTCCTTGCGTGTCTTCACATGCACAATGTCGCCGTTTTGTAGCCCCGCGAATTCGACGATGCGCGCGACGCCGTCTGTGTACATGCCGCCGGTTTTTCCTTGCGGCCGATTGTCATACACGCGCGTGGCGGATTGCGTGCGGCCGTTTTCGCCGACGCGCTGCGCGACAAGGATATCGAGCGTCTCGCGCCCATCCGTGTAGTCGTACGACAGCGCCTCAAGACCGCGCGCCTTGTCGGCGTCGACGACGCGGTAGACACGATCGGTCATGATGCGCGCGAGACCATTGTCGTACAGCAAGATCGCCGTGGTGTTCGCGAGGACCTCCGCACCGATGTCGGTGGCGTCGGCAGCGGGCGGGAGTTGTGCGAGCGGGTTGAGATCAACACTAAAGCGATCCACTAGGCTGTCGCTGGTGTCGAGCGCGCGCCGCAGCGCCTGCAGTTGTTCGTCTTGGGGCGTGCGATCGAGCGCGCGCGACACTGCGGCGACGGCGGCGGGCCGTTCGTTGCGCAACAGCGCAAGGGTTGCTTGCAGTTGGTAGGGCTCGGCCCGCTGACCGTACACGCGAATGCGGTCGCTCACGACGGCGTCAGCTTGCGTCGTCAAACCTGCGCTTTGCAGCGTTAGCGTCAGTGACTGCGCGACGTCATGCGAAGCGGGGCGTAGTGCGAGCTGACGGCGCAACAGCTCAATCGTGCGGCCGCGCGCACCAGCGTCATGGACGAGGTCCGCCTTTGCCAACTCGAGATCGAGAGTGATCTTGCGTTGTGCGTCGTTGCTGGCGCTAAGCAGCGCACGCGCCGCGCTGGTGTTGCCGCGTTGCTCGAAAACATCCGCGGCGGCTTCGAGGTTACGCTCGGTGGGCACCATCTGGGCGCGGCTGATCACGGCATCGTCGACGACGATGCCGGCGTTATCGTTTCTGCGCCGAAACTCCAAGAAACGGTACATCGCGAGGTCAGACGTCTTGAAAACTTTCGCCGCGCGCAACAAAAGCGGGCGCGCGAGATGCGGCAGCGATTGATCCGCGCGCAGTTGCGCCAGCTCCAACAACGCTGGCAAGCAATCCGGATCGAGCGTCAACGCCCGCTGTAGCGATTCGCGTGCTGCCGTCGGATCGAGCTCAACGCGGTCCGCGCCCTGACGCGCAAGCGCGAGCGCGAGCGTTGCGGGCGTCGGGGCGCTGTCGACAAGTTGCTGAAGCAACGCGGCCATCGCCGTCGGTCGCACGCGTGTGTCGGAGGCGTGCAAATAGCGTTCGACGTTCACGCGCGCAGCGAGGTTCGCGGCCGTGGCGCTCACGTGCACCGCGTCCACGACGGCGGGCAGGGTGGCGGCGACGGCGGGCGCGTTTGCGACCACGAACGCAGCGGTCGTGCTCGCGGACGCGATTGACGCCGCGCTCGTCGTCGTTGTGACGTCGCGCGCTGCGGAGCCATCAAGCGCGGTGAGGCGCAGCCTTACCTCTGCGCGAGACGACAAAAAACCGACCTCGACGACGACGAGGTTGTCACCTTTGCGCAGGTGGATGGCAGCCACAGATTGATCGAACGCGATGACGCGATCAACGTTGTCGAAGATGACCTGCGCGCCGTTGACGATCACGCGCAGCTGTCCGCTCGAACCTGCGCGCATGGCCAGCGTTTGCTCAACGCGGCTTTGCGCCACGAAGATCGCAAATGCGCGAGTCTCTTTGCAAACGCTTTGTTGCGCGCCGATGTCAAGCGTCCCAGACGGCGACAGCGCGACCTGCTGAAACGCCACGGCGCCCTCACTACCGGGCAGCAGCCCGTCGATGGTAGGGGCGACGACGTTGACTGGACCCGCGCCACCAAACCCACCGCCGCCGAGGTTCGCAAACGGTCCAACAGCCAAAATCTCTGGGACAATGCCCAAGTCGCGATAGGCGCGTTGAGCGCCACGCAAGTCACCAGCACGTTGTTGTGCGAGCGCCAACAGCATCTGCGCATGCGCGCGCGCCAGTGGGCTTTTGCTGAGCGCAAACACGCGACGCAAGAAGCGCTCGGGCGCCGCGGGGTCGGTGTCGTGTTGCGAGATCAACTGGTGCGCGCGGTACGTGCCGGCAACGGCCGATACGCTCTGCCGTCCCAGCGCT
>JAYTVG010000206.1:0-2184 GCA_043744135.1 Deltaproteobacteria bacterium
TTCTTGCACCAAAAACACCGCGAAGTCGGCGCGGCCGAGCTTCTCTTTCACGACGCGCGCCAAGCGCTCGACGAGCGCCGCGCGGTCAAGCGTGCTGCCCAGCCGATGCGCCGCCTCCATCAACAGCTCCTGGGCCTGCACCCGGCGCTGTAACGCGGCGTTGGACGCGGTCAGTTGGTGCGCGACTTGTTCGAGCTGGTTTTTCATCTGCAGCTCGGCGCCAGCTTGTTTGAGCTGTGCCTCGCGTTCGATCTCGTGCGCCTGCAGCGTCGTGATGGCGCGCAGCATACGGTTAAATGCCATTGCGAGCGCACCCAACTCGTCGTCGCCCTCGACGCGCGCGCGCACCAAAAAATCGCCCTTCTCGGCCCGCCGCATGGAGCGCGCCAAGCGATCGATGGGCCGGGCCACCATGCGGTTGGTGGCAGCTAAGATCACCACCACCAGCACCACGAAGGCCAAAAACACCGCGCCCGCGTAAAACAAATGGAACCGCTGCAGACTCGCCAGCGCCACCTCGCGCGGCACTTCGACCCGCACGACGCCGACCGGGTCGCCGGCCTGGGCGTGGCAGTGCGCGCACGCTTGCGTGAACGGGATCGCGTACGACACGATCAGCTGCGGGCCATGCAAGTCAGCGTCGCGCAGGCGCTTGGGCACCATGAACGTCGCCCCCAAACGCTCGGCTTGGGTCGAGCGCTTGACGGTGCCGCTGGCGTCCAGGACGTCGATGGCGGTGATGCCTTCAGCGCGTCGCAGCTGCTGCAGGATGTCGTCGGCATGGTGCGCCACCCGGTGAAGCGCATGCGAGCTGTCGACGTCGGTCTGGCCAAGTTGCTCGTGGATCTCTTGGCCGTCAGCGTCGCTGACGTGGTACGAGGCCGCGACCGCTTCCGCCAGTAAGCCGATTTGGTCCGATGCCACCCGCTCGACGGCCGCCTGCTCGAGCGGTGCCAGCGCCAAAAACGCCAGCAAGCCGATGCACAAAGCTGAGGCCGACGCGACAAACGCCAGCCTGCGCCCAACCCGACGTCGGGTCGGAGTGCTGCGCCCCCCTTCACTCACGTCGTCGTCGTTTGGCGCATCGGACATCGACATAGATTCACTTTACCGTTTGATCGTTGCCGGCGCAGCCCGCGACGCGACGCGACGCGCTAAAGGAGCTCAGCTTCGATGGCGCTCACCACGCCCTCAAAGCTGGCGCCGGCGACTGCGCGGCCGTTGACGTACACAGCCGGCGTCCCCTCGATCCCCAAGCCGGCGCCGATCTGCACATCGGCCTCGACTTGCGTGGTCGCGCGCCCCGAGGCCAGGCACTCGTCGAGTTTTTTGCCGTCCATGCCGAGCTTGTCGGCTTGGGCGTGCAAGCCGGCCTCGATGGTGTCTTCGATGGTGGCTTGCCCAGCGTACAGCGCGTCATGCATCTCCCAAAACTTGCCTTGCTCGCGCGCGCATTGCGCGATCTCCGCGGCGCGCTGTGCGTTTGGGTGGATGGTGCGCAGTGGGAAGTGCACGTAGCTGACCTGCACTTTGTCCCCGTATTTGAGCGCGACGGCGCGCAACGCGTCGGCGGCTTGCGAACAATACGGACATTGGAAGTCGGCGAACTCCACGATCTTCACCTTGGCGCTGGCGCTGCCTTTTTGGGGCGTGTGGTCGGTGAGCACGATGACGCGCGCCGGCGCACGCACGTCGGGCAGCTTGCTGTCCACTTTGGCGGTGCCTTTCATCTCGGCGAACATGGCCTTCATCGCGTCGATGTTGCGCTCGCGCATCACCATCATCATCACTTGGTCTTTGACGTCGGAAAACGGCGGTGCGTCAGGGCGTTTGCGTTGATCGTAAAACGCTTGGATCTCAGCGTCGGTCGGCGCCTTGGTGCGTTTTTGCACCTCTTCTTGCACCCACGCGTCCGCTTCTTTGTTGGCCGCCTTTGCTGCGGTGGCGACGAGCTTTTCCGTGACGAACGCGTCGAGCGCGCTGACGCGCATCGCGGACACCGCGTCGCAGTATTCCTGCAAGGCGTGCTCTTCGGCCTTTTTCATCTCGGGGCCGAGATCCTTGTTGGTGACCGGTTGGCCCGACACGTTCGCCACCACCGTGTCGTCAGGCAGCGCCAACGACGCCGCGGCGCACGTGGTGGCGCGGGTCGGGTTCGACTGCGGCGTCGGGGTGGAGGTTTGA
>JAYTVG010000207.1:0-2183 GCA_043744135.1 Deltaproteobacteria bacterium
TCTTCCTTTTGTTTGCATTGCAATGCAGTTCAGACGGTTTCAGACGGTTTCAGACAATCGAGCACATGCGACGGGCACAACCCGGCATGCAAAACATCACGACGACGCTCCAGGGGAGGTCGCCGACGAGCTTGGGGGCAAGGTGCGCCCCCGCGGCTTTAACTCGGCGGCACCGGTGGGCGCGAGCGAGCGCGCTGCGCCAGCTGCGACGACGGCCACACGGCGGCGACGACGTCACGCCCACAGGGCCTGGGCAGTGGCGTGCCCAGCGCGCCCAGCGCGACCGTAGCGTGCGGCGGCGCTGACGAGGTGGTACCAGGCGGGGCTTTATCCACCGTAGTGATTGGCGCTTGCGTCAGGGTGAAATCGACGTCGACAGCGCACAACAACACGCCGGCGTGGTTCACCAAATAAAAACTCGCATCCGCACACGCCGGCCCAAACAAGCCGTTGTCCGCGAGCGCGCACGGCAAGATCGGCAAGGCGTCCGTGTTGGGCAACGCGACCAACGCGGTGGTCGCCACGACGGGGACGGAGTCGAACTCAGCGGACATCACTTCTTCGCACACAGGGATGCCGACGCTGTCCGCGTGGTGGCTCGAACGCGCCAAGGCCCGTGCGGGCATGCCGACAAGCACCCCCACAGCTAGCACGCACGCGATCGAAAGAGTCCGCACAGCGGGTTGGTAACAAAATCCGACGGCCGTGGCCAGGGAGATGAGTGGCTGCGGTAGATCCGCCCGCCCGCGTCAGATGCCGAAATCGATCACGCCGGCGATGGTGAGGGCGGGCGCGATCAGCAGGGCGCTTGGGGCGGCGGTGTTGCACTTGTCGCTGTCGCTGGCGTTGACCTCCACCGCCTGCACGCGCGGTCCCACGGGCACGTCAACCCGCGTCGCGCCGATAAATCCGTAGGCATCGCCGCCATCGGTGCACAGACCCTTTTTGTTGTTGAAGTCCGTGTAGCGAAACGGTTGGTACAGCATGTGGCGAAACGGCAAATCCAAACCGACCGCGAGGTTTGGCGTGATGAAGAACTTCACGTCCAAGCCCCACTGAAAGTAGCCGCCTTGGTACGCGTAGTCTTCGCCGATGAGCGTGTAGCCGCCGCCCACGCTCACGCCGAGGTCAAACGGGCGGTTCTTCCACGTCACGGGACCGCGCGGCAACAGCGACGGCAGCTGCACGGTGTCAGGCAGCACGTAGCTGAGGACCTCAAGCGGCGTCGCGCGAAACACGCCGCCCACGTAGCCGCCACCGCCGACATCGCCACCGACGTCCCAGTAGTGCCCGCTGAGCTGCGCTTCGGCGCCCGCCCAGCCAAACAAGTTGACGCCCACTTTGATGGCGGGGACAAAGCTTGCGGTGGCGTAGTCGACGGGGTCGTTGTTTTCGCCGTTTTCGATGCGCACCTCGTCGGTGAGAAAAAATCCCCAGCTCGGTGCCAGCTCCAAATACAACCCACCATTGCGGGCGGCAGCGGGCGCGCTGGTCCCAAGTGCCAACATCAACACGACGAGCGACGTCATCACGCGGTTCATGGCGCCCTTGTGCTACGAAAGTTCAGCGACGGGAAGCCCCAACACCTCGCGCATCACCTCGTGCAAGATGAACGCCGTTAGTCCCCACACCGGGTGCGGGCCCGCGACAAAAAACGGCGCACGCTGAAACGGACCGAGCGCTTTGATCTGCACCTTGCTCGGGTCGCACAGCTCAACGATGGACAGCGTAAACGCCACGTCGATCTCGTCGCGGCTGATGGACAGCGCGGCAACGTCGTCGATGGCGCCGACATACGCCACCACCGGCGTCACGCAAACTTGCGTGATGCTCATGGCCTCGTGAAAACGCCCGAGCACGTGCACGCCTTGAAGGCCCACCTCCTCGTGCAGCTCACGCAGGGCACACGCGACGTCGTCGAGATCGCTTGGGTCGCGCCGACCGCCCGGGAAGCTGACTTGGCCTTTGTGCGTCGAGACGGTTTCGGTGCGCTTGGTGAACAGCACGCTTGGCACCCCGCGCGCGTGACACAGCGGCACCACCACAGCGGCGCGCTTGGCGGCGACATCGATGGTGCGCCGTTTGAGTGCACGCAAGCGCGCCTGCACAACGGACAGTCCCGCTGGGTCAAACTTCACATCCGCTGCGTGAAGGTGCGGGATAGACGCCATCGCTTTCGCCGT
>JAYTVG010000208.1:0-7062 GCA_043744135.1 Deltaproteobacteria bacterium
GGACCGCAGCGAAGCAACGCCGCCACAGCCGCGTACAGTTCGTCATCAGGAGGTGCGGCGGAGGTAGGAGATTGTGGCGTCACTTATCGCCCTCACGTCTGTTGCAAGCAGGCCATGCACGACGGCGCGCAGCTCAGCGCGTCCCATCGCAGCGCCGAGCGAGAGGCCGCGCAATGCGCTCGCAAATTGCGCGCAGCTTGCGAAGCGCCGATCGACTTTGCGCGCGAGGGCCTTCGCCAAAACGCTTTTGACGTCGCGGGCGAGGGCGCCAAGGGCTGGGGGCAAAAACGAATCGTCGAGTGCGGCGATCTGCTCGCGCGACAGGCCCGGGTACAAGCGCTCGCCGGTGAGCATCTCGAGCAACACGCCAGCGGCGGCAAACTGGTCGGCGCGGTGGTCGACGCGTGCGCCGCCTGCCTGCTCCGGCGCCATGTACGCGATTTTGCCAAAGACGGTGTCTTTGAGGTGGGCGCCGTCAAGCGTCGACTGCGCGAGCCCGAAGTCGATCAACTTCACTTCGCCCTGGATAGAAACCATCACGTTTTGCGGCGACACGTCGCGGTGCACGATCTGCAAGCTTTCGCCGGTGAGGGGGTCTTTGTAAGTGTGCACAAAGTCGAGGGCGTCGAGCACGTCCAAGATCACGGACAGCGCAACCTGCGGCGGCAGCACGCGACGTTTGGCCGCGACCACCTCGAGCAAACGCATCAGCGGCCGGCCGGCGATAAACTCCAACACCAAATACCGCGTCCCCTGCACGATGCCGCTGTCGACAACCAAACAGATTGCGGGGTGCGCCATCGGAGCCACCAGCTGCGCTTCGTTGGCGAACCTGCGCACCAACGCGGGCTGAGCGGCAGCTTCGGGGCGCAACGTTTTGACGACGACAAGGCCACCGGCGCTGCCGCGGCGGGCGACAAACAACTCACCCATCCCGCCTTTTGCAAGCCGCGCAAGCAGCACGTATTCGCCGAACGAACGCAGCGTGTCCTTTGGTTCAAACGCATTGCTGTCGGGTGGCTCCCCCAAAAACGACGGCAGGTTGTCGAGCGTCGGCCGGTCGGTCATGGCGCCACGTCGGCGGGCGGCACGCGTACCGCGGCGGCGGTTTCGTCTTCGATCCACTGCAGGTACCTGGGCGCGCCGGCCGTCACCGGCAGCACCAACACCTCTGGTACCGCGTAGGGGTGCAAATGGTTCAGCCACGCGCACAGCGCCTCGACGCAAACATCTTGCGTCTTGAGCATCAAGAGCACCTCAACTTCTTGCTTGACCGCGCCCTCCCACCGAAACACCGACGTCACAGCAGGCAAAACGTTGGCACACGCGATGAGGCGCTTGTCGAGCAGTGTGCGCGCCAGGTGCAACGCGCACGCGGCGTCAGGCGCGCTCACCAACACGACGCGCGCCGCCGTCACGACTGCTCACGCGGCAACACGCTTGCCAAGCGTGCATCGAGCGGCGCATGCGCGGTGTGTCCGTTGTGACGCACCACGACAGCGGCACTAGCGCAGACAAACCCGCGCGCTTGAACACAGCTGTCGACGGCGACCGCAAACGCGCACAACGCGTCGAAAACGTGCGCGCGGTTGCGCGTGCGCAGGCTGCCAAGAGCAACATGCAGCGCGGCGCGCGCGGGGGTGATCGACAACAGCGGTAGGGTGAGCGCTTCGCATAAATCCGCCAACACGCCCACCAACTCCGCGAACAACGCGCTATGCGCCACGGCGTCGTCGCGCATCGACAACACGGGCGGGCCGGCCGCTGCCACCGCGAACTCAAACGACACCGTCACGTCGCCCTCGCCGACGGCGCCGGCATCCGCATCGCCAGCGACGTCAACCCCGACGGCGATGGGGTGCGGGAGCCAGCGCGACACCAACGGGGCGATGCGGCGGTACCGCAAGACGGACGGGCCATCGGCAGTCGGCGCGGGCACCGATTGGGCCGACGCCGGCGCGTACACCACGGCAAATCCGCCGGCTTGAAAAGGAATGATCCATTGAACGAGCTGCACGCGCCCTTTGTAACACTTTTTGCTACCTTCAGCGTCTGACGGGAGGCCGACGGATGTTGCGTGTGAGGGATGTGTATGCCGGCGAGCGCGGCGCGGTGACGAGGGTTGTTTTGCAATGACCGCGCGCATCTTGGTGCTGCGCACGGGCCAAGCCGTGGGCGTCGTGCATGCGCACTGCGGCGCGTTTTTTCGCTTGTTTGCACGCACGCTCAACGCCGCGGACGCAGGGCCGACAACACACGTTGCCGTCGACGAAATGGACGTCACCGTGCGCGAAGCGGCCGATGCATTGCCGCCGTTGTCGCGCTACCACGGCGCCATCATGACCGGCTCGCCCGCGTTCGTTGGCGAAGACGAACCGTGGATGCACTATGGCGCCCGCGTGCTGAGCGAACTGCTCAAACAACAAACCCCCTTGTTGTGCGTGTGTTTTGGACACCAACTGTTGGCGCACGCCTTAGGCAGCGACGTTGGGCCAAACGTGCGCGGCCGCGAGATGGGAACCATCGACGTGCGTCTAGCACCCTGTGATGACGCGGCGCCCGACCCCTTGCTCGACGCGCAGCCCCGCGTGTTTCGCGCGCAATGCACACACCGAGACGTGGTGCGCACCGCCGCATCCGGCTTACGCGTCGTCGGCGCTGCCGCTCACGACCCGTGTCACGTGGTGCGCGCAGGTCCACGCGCGTGGGGGCTACAGTTTCACCCCGAATTCGACGACGTCATCATGCGCCTGTACCTCGACGCGCGGCGCGGCGCCCTCGACAGCGAGCACGGCGCCGGCGCCTGCGACGCACGCATCAGCCGCGTTACGGCGTCCCCGCAGGCGGCGGCGTTGTTGCCGCGCTTCGCCGACATCTGCCGTGCTGAAGCCCGCGACCGTGGCGACCTCGCAAGCGCTGGTGCACCGTGACGTTGCGCGGTGACTCTTGGATGCCGGACGCTGCCGTCAGCGAGGCGCGCGCGCGCATGATCGAAGTCAACGGCGCCCGCTTGTGGCTGCGCGAATGGGGACCGAAAAACGACCTCGCACCGCTGGTGTTGTGCGATGGCCTCGGCTGTGACGGATATATTTGGCGCTACCTCATCGCGGCATTGTGCACGCAGCGTCGCATTATTTTGCTCAACTACCGCGGCCACGGCCGCTCGGAGCTGCCCGCGGACTTGGCCACCCTAAACGTGGTGCAGCTGGTGGACGATTTGCGCCAAGCGCTCAAGCAGTTGGCGGTGACGCGTGCGGTATTGCTCGGGCACTCGATGGGCGTGCAGATCTGTCTGGAATTTGTGCGCGCGCAGCCCGCCACGCGCGTGGTCGGCCTGGCGTTGTTGTGCGGCACCGAAGCGCGCCCCATCGACCACTGGCACGGTCGACCGCAGCAGCGCGATGCGCTTGAGCGCGGCCCGCCCGTGGGCAACCGCGTGATGCGCGGCGTCTTTGACGTGTTGACGCGCACGAGCGCCAGACACTGGCCAAAAATAAAAGCGGCGTGGACCCCGCTGATGCGCACCAATTTCGTACGCGACACCATCGTCGACGGCGAGCTCAGCCGTGCACTGTTGCGGTTGGAAGACTTCGCTCCATACATGGACCATCTCGCCACGCTCGACATGCGCGTGTTTGCGTTGTTGGCGCGCGACCTCGCCGAGCACACCGCCACGGATGTGTTGCCGGGCATCGACGTGCCCGCGTTGGTGGTGGGCGGCGCCCGCGATCGGTTTTGCCCGCTGTGGTTGTCGCAGCGGATGTTTGGGCAGCTCGGCAGCGCGCACCACGAAGACGGCCACCGCGAACTCGTGCGCCTCGCGCGCGGCTCACACGTGGCGCCGCTTGAGGAGCCGACGATCGTCGGTAACGCCGTCGCGCGCTTGCTAAATGCCATCGACAGCGGCACGAGTGCGTCGTGATTGCGGCCGCGACGTTGGCCGCGCTGTGGATGGCGCACGCAGCCGCCCCGCACTTGCACTGGCGCACCATCGAGACGCCGTGCTGCGACGTGATCTTTCCCGCGTCGATAGAGCTGGTCGGGCAGCGCGTCGCATCGTTCGCCGACGACGTCGTCAATAACGCCGTCGCGCTGTTTGACTCGCCACTCAAGCAGCGCGTTGAAATCGTCATTCACGACGTGACCGACAGCCCAAACGCGTTCGCTAATGCGGTGCCGTATAACCGCGTGGAAGCGCGGGGCGTCACGCCCGAAGACGACAGCGAGCTGGCGTACACCGACGACTACCTACGGATGCTGATCCAACACGAGATCATTCACGTCATCCACCTCGATACCATCCACGGCATCCCTGCCCTGGTGAACATTGTGCTTGGCAAAGTGTGGCCGCCAAACATCATCCAGCCACGCTTCATGGTCGAAGGGCTCGCCACATACGGCGAGACGCGTTTTACTGGCGGTGGCAGGTTACGCAGCACGCTGTTTTTGTCGCAGTTGCGCCTCGCCGCCCTCGCCCACGATCTGTGGTCCCTCGACGACGTCAGCAACGTGTCTCGACGTATTCCATCGGGCGCCGCTGCGTACCTATACGGCGCGGCGTTTGTCGCGTGGCTGACGCATCGCTACGGCGAGCGCATCTGGCCAGTCATCGCGCGCGACTACGGTGGCGGCGTGATCCCGTACGCGTTTCGGCGCAGCGTGCAGCTCGCGACCGGCAACGATTTTGACGACGACTACGCTGCGTTTTTAGTCGACGTGTCAGACGCCGCGCGCAGCCAACGCGATCGCGTGATCGCGCGCGGCGGCGTCACACATGCACGTCGATTGACCCGCGTTGGCGGGGTCGCGCGCGCGCCGGTGTTCGCGTCTGACGTCGTGTTGTTGTCGCTCGACACGCCAAACGCACCCGCGGGCATCTACCGACTCGACGGTGCGCGGCACTCGACACCCTCGCTGCATGCGGTCGTGCGCACGCTGCAGGCCGCCGACCTCGCCATCGTCGACGACGCGACCGTCGTGCTGACCCAAACCGAGTTGATCGATGGCTGGCGCAGCTTTAGCGATCTGTGGCGCTACCGCGATGGGGCGCTCACGCGTATCACGACGGGCGCGCGCGTCAGACACCCTGCGCTAATCCCACACAGCCGCACCGTGCTCGCAGAACAGCGCACTGCGATCATGAGCGCTATCGTCGCTGTCGATGTTGACACTGGCGCTGTCACGCGGCTGCTCCACCACGACGACGCCACCGTGGACTACACGCCGAGCGTCGCACCTGACGGCAGCGCGTTTGTGGTGTCGCGTTTGTCGCCTGGTGGGGCGCGCGAGATCGTTGAAGTGTCCCTGCCGTCGCTGGAGCAACGCGCGCTCACGAGCGACGGCTCTGTGCACGTCGATCCCGTCTACAGTGTCGACGGCAAGCGCGTGTTGTTCAGCGCCGACGCTGAAGGAGCGTTTTGCATCTACGCTTTGGACCGCGTGACCTTGCAGGTGCGGCGCATCGTCGACACGCTCGGCACCGCGCTGCATCCGACACCGACGCCGGATGGGCGCGCGCTGTTGTACGTCGACGAGACGCTCGAGGGGCAAGACACCTACGCAGCCGATTTCGACTGGGACGTAGCCGCGCCGGTGCTGCTCAACACTGACGTCGCCAGTCGCGGCCAGAGCTTCATGCCGATGCTCCGCCCATCCGTCGCCGCAACAGCCCACACCGCCACCGTCGCCACCAGCACTCCTTACAACCCGCTGTGGACGCTGCGGCCCTATAGCTGGTTTCCGATCCTCAGCACCGACACCACCGGCGCGCCCGCGATAGGTGCGGCGTTTACCGGCGAGGACATCGCGGGGTTGGTGTCGTTTGGTGCGCAAGCCACGTGGGGTCTTGGCATCTCTCGCCCGTCGGTGTCGACGTCCGTACGGCTTGGCAACTTCTACTTGCCGCTGAGCGCGGAGCTGCAGTGGCGCACCGATCGCTCAGATGCCGTGCGCAAAAACGACGGCGCGCCTGAGGTGCAGCAAGAGATGCTGCTGCGCACCGCCGTGAGCGTGGCGGTGCCGCTTTGGCGACGCGCGCACGACAGCCACAACCTCTCGCTCGGACTGGCGCGCGAGCTGCACGTCGTGCAAACGCCATTTTCGTCCGCGCCCGACACGCGCGCGCCAGTCTACCCTCGCGACGCGACGCTGTCGTGGGCCGAGATCAACTACAGCTACACGTCGCTCGACGCCGGCCGTGACAGCGTCGGCATCGAAGGCGGCACCAGCCTGTTTGTGCGAGCGCGCCGCGCATCGGCGCTGCTGGCATCGGCGCAAGAGCGAACGGAGGCGTTCGTCGACGTGCGTGCGTTTGAGCCGGTGCCGTTTTTGCCGCGCGCAGCAGTGGCGGCGTACGGCTCCGGCGGTGCGTTTTTCGGCGACCCACCCGCCCGCGTGGCGCTCGGCGGCTTTCAGGACGTCGATGTGGTGCGCGACGTCGTCTCTGGCACGCGCAGCGGCGTCGGCGTGCTGCGCGGCTACCCCCAAGGTGCGCTGTCTGGGGCCGCGTACGCGATCGGCACACTCGAAGCGCAAGCGCCGCTGCTTGACATCGAGCGCGGCCTCGGCGCGCTGCCGCTATTCGTTGAGCGCTTGTCGCTCGCGACGTTTGCGGACGCAGGGCTTGCGTTTGACGCCGCACCGAACTTGAACCAACTCAAAGGCTCGCTTGGTGTCGAGGTTCGACTCAGCGTTGTGCTTGGGTACTACGGAAACTTTTTGATCCGCGCTGGCTACGCGCGCGGTGTTTCGCGAGGCGGCATCGAGCAGCCCTATGTTGTGATGGGCATCCCGTACTAGCTTGTGCTGATGCAGTTGCGCTCGCTCGGGATCACGCACGTCGGCAAGGTGCGAAAGAAAAACGAAGACAGTTTCTTGGCGGATGATGCGGTGCAACTGTACGTCGTCGCGGATGGCATGGGTGGGCACGCAGGTGGTGATGTGGCGTCTGCCGAAGCCGTCGATCAAGTGCACGCCATGATTCTGCGCGCGGCGCCAGTGCTCAAACGTTTCAACGACGATCCAAGCGAAGAGCACCGCGACGAGGTTGCACGCGTGGTCGCG
>JAYTVG010000209.1:0-2180 GCA_043744135.1 Deltaproteobacteria bacterium
AATCCGTGCGACACGCTCAATGCTGGCGATGCCTGCGAGTCGTTCGGCACGCTCGGTACTTGCGAGGACGATTTTGGCGCGCTGTCGTGCGTGCTTCCGCCTGCGTGCGCGGGCAAAAGCGCCGGGGACGCGTGCAGCGAGCAAGGAGCGCCCGGCGTATGCGAAGTGAGCGACGACGCCGGCACGCTGTCGTGCAACATCGACCCGTGCGCAGGAAAGCTCGCCACTGAACTGTGCGACGCCGGTGGGGGCACCACAGGCGTGTGCACCGACTTCGGCTTCGGCACGCCATTTTGTGCGCCCAACGGCTGCGACACCACCACGGTGGGCGCTGCGTGCAGTATTTTTGATACCCAAGGCACCTGCGTGCAAAACGCCGCCAGCGACTCGGTGTGCGTCTTTGACACCTGCGTCGTCGGTACTGCCGGCGAAGGTTGTTTCGCATTTGGCGTCCCGGGTGAGTGCGCCGACTTCGGCGTACTCGCGTGCGTGGACGCCTGCGACGCTACGGGTGCAAACGCTGGTGACGCGTGCGTCGCTGCCGGGCTGCCCGGCACGTGCACGAGCAGTGCGGCCGGCGTGCTGTGCGACGTCGACCCATGCACAGCCTCGTCGCTTGGCGCCACCTGCACGTCGTACCGCGGCGCCGGCACGTGCTTGTTCAACGGCGATTCGCTCACGGTCGCATGTGCGCCGACAAATCCGTGCACGGGCCACGGCGGCGAAGTGTGCCGCGTGGGGCTCGTGGATGGCGTGTGCACCGATGACGCGTGCATCACCGATTGCAGCGACCAAGCCGCTGCCATCGCGTGCGGCGGCAGCGACGGCAGCGGCGTCTGTTACGCGGGAATTTGCTACGGCGCGCTCACGTGCATGGGCGAAGGCGAGCCGTGTGGTGCGAGCGGCACGTGTGTCGTCGACGCCGGCGCGTTACGTTGTGACGATCCGCTCGCCGCCAACATCCAAGCGTGCGCCGGTGTCGCGTCGGGCACCACGTGCCACGTCGAAGCGACAACCGGCGTGTGCACGTCGAGCGCGGTGTGCTTCCTTGGTGACAGCGCGATCGCAGCGTGCGCGCAAGCATCGCAAAACGACGCGTGCGGCGGCGTTGACGGCATTGCGACCGGCAACTGCGTCGACACTGAGGCGGGTCTGGCGTGCGCCATCGCGCCGCCCACGTACTGCGAGGGGCTCGCTGAGGGTGACCAATGCTTCACGGACGTGGCCGGCGGCGTGTGCGCCGAGGTGGATGGCACGCTGCGGTGTCTGGATCCGTTCGCGTTTTTGTACCCTTCGTGCGTGGGCTTAGACGAAGACGCGACCTGTGCATTTGACGTCGGCGGCACCAACTACAGCGGCACCTGCACCTTCACCCAAACTGGCGCGTTTGGCTGCATCTCGTTTGATTGGCTGGCGACGGCCTGCGACGGTCTGGTTGCGTCGGATGCGTGCGTGTTGCCGACGCCGACCGGCGCTGTCGACGGTTCCTGCGTCGACGGTGGCGGCGTGTTGTTGTGTCTTTTGCCAGATGGTGGATCGACTGGCCCAGGCGGCATCGACGGGCTTGGCGTTGACGCTTGCGGCAACGTTTACGCCAGCGAGTACATCGCCGGCAACCTCTACCGCATCAACCCCGCGGGCGTGATCGAGCAGATCGCGCATCTGGACTCAAGCTGGATCCCAAACATCCACTGGGGCCGCGGCGTCGGCGGCTTCGCTCGAGACGTCATGTTCGTTGCCGACCGCGACCAAGGCCGACTCTTTGCGGTGCAGGTCGGCGTGCCGAGCGCTGACGAATTTTATGACGTAGGTGCGCCATGAAGCGCTGCGTGGTCGGCATCGCCGTCCTCGTCATTGGGCAGGCGTGCGCACCCGCAGCGCAGCAGTACAACGACAAGACGCGAGGCGAAGGTGAAGGCGAAGGAGAAGGTGAAGGTGAAGGTGAAGGTGAAGGTGAAGGCGAAGGTGAAGGTGAAGGTGAAGGTGAGGTCCTCTCGTCGAACGCCGACCTCGCCGACCTCACCGTCGTCACCGGCTCCCTGCGTTCGGCCTTCACGACGGACGATGAAGTGAACATCGTCGACGTAGGCGTCCTGGCCGTCTCGGTGCAAATCCAAGCCACGGCCGCCGACGCCGGCGCCGTCATCACTGTCGATGATCAAGCGACCCCGTCGGGTGCG
>JAYTVG010000210.1:0-2180 GCA_043744135.1 Deltaproteobacteria bacterium
AAGTGGGATTGATGCTGCATTGGGCGAAGTATAGCGCAGCCGCGCGGCAGCGATCGGAACAAAGATTCCGTCTACCAAGCAACGCTCGGCGCGGTGGCGATCGGTGAATTCAATTCGCGCGTGCTACTGTCCACGCCTATGACCGCGATCCCCTCACATCCGCTTGTTTTTTTCAGCTGGGTGCGCTGGTCAAACGTGCTTGCCGTTGCCGCGCTCGTGAGCAGCTGCAGCGACGCCACGTTGTACGACCCCAATGCGGTGCCGTCACAAGCGAACAAGGTCGCGTTCACTGGCCGCGTGTGCACCGACAACCCCGCGGAACGCAGCTTTCCGCTCCGGGTCGTCTTCGTCGTCGACAACAGCCCGAATCTGCCGGTCACGACCGCGGAGGGAATCGCCGCGTTGCAGCTGCAGCGCGTCAACGCGATTCGAGATGCGGTGCAGATTTTGCGCGCGCCCGACACCGAGTTTGCGTTGGTGCGCTACGGCGGCGATTCGCTGGTGGGCCCGGCGGGTGGCTTCACAGCCAACACGGCTGAGATCATTGAAGCGGCGGGCGCGCTCACCGTACCGCTGCCGTGCAGCGCTGACGGCTGCCGCCGAACGGGGCAAGCGCTGCAGTTGGCGGCGTCGCTCATCACAGGCGACTTGCTGTCGACTGCGAAAGGGCCGCGCTCGCGCACGAAATACGTCGTCGTCAACATCCAACACGGACCGGCGCACGATCGCGGCCTGTGTCCGCGCGCCGTGGGGACGTCGGCGCCGATCTGGCCGATTTGCACCGCGTCACCCGATCCCGATTGCCAACAAGACGAGGTGCTCGGCTCGCGTGTTGAGGATCTGCGGCGCTTTGTGCTCGAAAATGGCGCCGCGGACATGCAGGTGCACGCGATCGATCTCGCACAACTCGACGAGGACCCGGGTTGCCGCTCGCTTGCGCAAAGCGAGATGGAGTTGATGGCGTTTCGTGGCACCGGCGAGTACCGACAAGTGTGCGGTCGCGACGCAGGGGGCCTGCTGACCCCGACGAATTGCTCCGCCAACAACCTCACCCTGCTCAACGTCGACATCAACAGCGCGCGCAACGTGTTTTTGCAAAAAAGCTTCATCGTCACAAACCTCAGCGCGATAGCGACGGAGCGCGGTGCTATCGCCGACAGCGACCTGGACGGTTTCGCCGACGACGAAGAGGCGCGCTATGGCACAAACCCCCTCAAGCGCGACACGGACGGAGACGGCATCGGCGACAAGGTCGAGGTGCTGTTGTCCACCGTCGGCCTCGACCCGCTCGTGCAAAATGATCCGCAGCCGTGTTTGCCCATCCCCGTTTCTCAGCGTGTCACGCTCGACACCGATGGCGACGGACTCAAGGACTGCGAAGAGGCGCTGCTACGATTAGACCCGACGCTGTTTGATTCCGACGCGGACGGTGCGCCGGACTTGGTGGAGTTCTTGTCGGGCACGAACTTCCTAGCGGACGACGGCCTGACCGATAGCGACTTTGACGGTGCGCCCAACACCTCGGAGATGCGCGCGCATACCGACCCGCGCTCGGGCGACGCGAAGGCGCGCAGCGAACTCGGCTACTTGTACCGCGAGGTCGACCTTGGGATTCGCGACCTGTTGTTCACCACGCAGCCGCGCGACATCAGTGGCGTGTTCGTAGAGTCAATCTCGTCGCCGTCAAACGTCGGCAATGGCCAGCTCAGCTACATCGTTCAAGGCGGCAAGCGCATCTTGGCCTGGCGCGACGCGCTTGAAACGTTGCCAGGCCCCGGCGTGTCCGTCGAGACGGACGGCACCTTCACGCTGTACGCAAACTGCGGTGGCACCAGCCGTTGCAACAAGAACATCGTCGTCACGGTCACGCGCCTCATCCTGCCGCCGCTGTCGCTTGATGAGCTTTTGCGCGTTGCGGTTGCCGAGCGGCAGTGCACGGATTTTCGGGTGCGCAACGTCACGTTGGTGCAGACGCAGGCGGCCGACGGTCGACCCGCAGGCTTCAACGACGTGCGCATCTTTTTCGGCCAGGTCCCGCGCGACGTGCCCGACGCCTTCGGGATTTTTCGCGTCGCGCAGTTCCCCTACAACTTTTTAGAGCCCAACAAAAAGACGCCGAACATCGCCGACCAGCTCGTCGAAGATTTCAACTTCGTGTTGTTTGAGTAGCCCATGCGCCC
>JAYTVG010000211.1:0-7040 GCA_043744135.1 Deltaproteobacteria bacterium
GCCGGGTCCTGAGCTTTGTGTCGACCGCTGCGTGTGTTTCAAGCGCTCCTTCGAGGAGCTACACGCGATCGCCTCACGCACGGGGGCAAAAACGCTCGAGGAGCTGCAAGAAGAGACCGAATTCGGCCTGTCGTGTCGGTTGTGCAATCCATACGTACGCGAGATGTTGCGCACCGGCCAGACGCGCTTCGCGGTACTAAGGACCGCGCCACCGCCGACGGTGCCTTTGCCCTACATCAAGCCCAAGGCGGCCCAGAAGCCCTGACGGCGTGCGACCTGTACGAAGCGATCGCATCCGGCTGCGATCTATAGGTAGCAGGGTGCGGGTCGCGGATCCGTGGAGATCCCGCCGCCGACCCGCCTGTGCCCTCGGTGGGCTGCGTGCTAGGGTGGCACGAGTTTCGCAATGTACGTTCGTATCAACGCCGCCTGGCGCTATTCCGAGAGGTTCACATGTTGAAGAAATTTCTAGTGGTCGTGGGTCTGATGGCAGCCATCGCCGCATGTGAGCCCGCTCAGCGCAGCGTCGGCCGCGGTGTGAGTCCCCAGTCGGGCGCGCTCGTGGTGTCCCGCGACGACTCGCGCATCCTGATCGCGGCGGAAGACCACGACCAGCTGTTGATCGTCAACAAAAAGACCAAGGCCGTCGTTGGTCGTGTCGCGGTCGGCGACGCGCCTGTGCACGTCGTCGAACTGATCGACGGCAGCGCCGCCGTCACCAACCGCTTTGGCCACAGCATCAGCGTCGTCAACGTCGACACCGGCACCGTGGTGCGCACCGTTGAAGTCGGCTCCGAGCCCTACGGCCTGGTGGAAATCAGCCCCATGGTGGTCGCCGTTGCGCTCGCAGGTGAGTCGGCCGTCGCCATCGTCGACCTCGACGCAGGCGTCGTGCAAAAGACCATCAAACTGCAAGACCGCGATCCGCGCGCAGTCGCCCTGCTCGACGACGGCACGCTGTACGTGACGCATATGGCCTCGGGCCGTTTTTCGCGCGTCGACGTGGACGCCGGCATCGCCCATATCGTGGACGTCAGCACCGCCAACAACTTCGGCCCGCGCGTGCACCCGGAGCACATGCGCTCCATCACGCTTGATCCAAAGAGCGGCACCGTGCTCGTCGCGCACAGCCAAGCCAACAGCGACACGGTGCGCGCGCCCATCGGCGACGTCAATGTCGACCCGGGCACTGGCGGCGGCGGTAGCAACTGCGGCTACGATGGCTGCGCCACGGAGCTGGGCGCGGTGGAGCCCGGCGTCACGGAGGTCGATCCCGGCCTAGACGTCGTGGTGGTGACGCAATCGTCGTCGCAGGCCCAAAACCCCAACGTGCCTGTCAACGACAGCGACTGCTTTGACTGCGAGGGCGGCTTCGGCACTGCGACCCCCAACCCACCGAGCATCTTTAACACGGCTGAAGCGCGCTTCGCCGGCGTGCAGATTCAAGGCCCTGCGGCGGTGGCGCTGTTTGAGAGCGGTCGCGGCCAAATTGTCGTGAATACCGGCTCCAAAAACGCACTGTTGATGCGCCGCAACTTGAACGGCACCGCGCAAGACGTCGTCGGTGTCGTCAAGCTCGGCAACGGCGCGCAATCCATTGCGATGGATGCATCAGGCGCCACCGCATTTGTTTGGAACCAGTTTGACGGCACGCTGTCGGAGTTCGCGCTGCCGAATCTCGCTGACGACGTCAAACAGACCAAGTTTCGTCCCGACGCCAGCGGCCGCCCTGTCGCGGCTGACGAGTTGTCGGTGGTGCCCGAGTTCGCTGCCACCACGACACGCGTCGTCGAAGACGCGCTGCCTGCGAACGTATCGCTGGGCCGCAAGATGTTCAACGACGCCACCAACGGACAAATCTCGAAGAACGGTGCGATCTCGTGCGCCGCGTGCCACCCCGACGGACGCCAAGACGGTCAGACCTGGCAGTTTGTGTTTGGCCCGCGTAACACGCCTTCACTCGGCGGCGGGATCTTGGATACGGCGCCCTTCCACTGGCCGGGAGACGTCGCCACCGTGCCTGACTTGAACACCAACACGGTGATGCCGTTCATGGGCGGCAGCGGCCTGCCACAAGAGGACTTCCAACTCATTGCGTCGTTCATCGACAGCATCCGTGCGGCACCCACACCCGTCGCGGCGAAGGCTGAGCTGGCGGCCAACGAACTGCGCGGAAAGGCGATCTTTGAAAGCGACGCAACCCAGTGCTCGGCTTGCCACGCGGGCAACCACTTCACCGACAACCTGGGCTACAACGTCGGCTCCAAGGCCTCGGCCGCGGACATCAGCGTGTTTCAGGTTCCCGTGCTGCACAGCTTGGATCGCACCGCACCGTACCTGCACGACGGCTCGGCGCGCGACCTGACTGATGTCGTCAACAACTACGTCCGCAACGACAAGATGGGCAAAGGCAGCCACCTCAGCGAAGAGCAGCTGACCGACCTCATCGCGTACCTCAAGACGCTGTAGGCGCGTCGCGCGCTCCCGATGAAACGGCGCCGCAGGGCGCCGTTTTTCGTGCGGTGGGTGGCCCGACGCGCGCTCACGCTTTGATGCCGCCGGGCTTTGGCTTTGGTGCGTCAACCGGCATCGAGCGCCCTTTGGGGGCGTTGGCGGCGGGGATCGGACGACCGCTGGCTTTTGCGCGATCGACGCGGAACTGTTCACCGACGGCGCGGCGGTCGCCGACGGCAAAAAAGCTGTCGTGCGCGTTTTGGATCTCCTCGATGATGTGCGTGGTGACGTCGCGCAAAATCCCACCAGCGAGCGCGAGGATTTCGACGTCTGTGACGAGGTTGTGGGTCTTACGCACCTTGGGATCGCAAGCCGCGCGCACGACTGTCAAATAACACGCCAGCGCTAACGCGGCTTTGTACGTCTGCAGGCCGAGCTGAAACTTGAGATCGCGCTTCGCATCCACGAAGGTCAGCCACGTGATGCTGAGATCTCTCAACAACTCGTTGTCCTCGACGATCTTCTGCAGCTTGCGCTTGTGCAAGGCGACGTTGAGCTCGCCGATGCGCGGATCTTTAAACAGCGCATCCAATCGCGGTCGCGGCAACGTGGCTATCAAATGGCCGATGACCTCGTGCGGCTTGGGCTCAACGCCGAGTTTGTTCGTCCACTCGTGGCGTGCGCGCGGTTCGATCGGCGTCACGGTGTGCTCAAGGGCTTTCCAGCGTTCGAGGAATTCCAAATGCGGGCGCGGTCCGGTCTCCTCATCACGCGCCGCTTGTTTGCCCTGCTCGCGCAAGTCCTCCGCTTTGCGCTCGTGCGTGCGCGCTTTGACCAGCGTGGACGGCGCGTGTGGCTTAAACTGGAGCGATTGCGCGATCGTGCGCGGGAGTTTGGATTGAAATTTCTCATCACCCATCCCGTGACGCTATCAGCATCGCGCGGACCGCGTTTTGGCAACGACGCGGATCGCTACACGTGTGTGGCCTCGCGGCCGTGTCGACGAAACCACAGGAGTTTTTAATGGCGCGCCAGCTGCCCATCATCACCGAAACCGTCGAGGACGATGCTGCGCAAACTGCGTTGTCGGCGCCATGGCCCGAAGCGGTGCTGCAACTCACGGACGAGGAGCGGACCGCGCGCGTGCGAGTCGGCATCGACAGCGTGATCTTGACCACCGCGCAAGCCACCGGCAGGAGCATTCGCGGCTTCGTGCGAGCGATTTTGCGCGTGCCGCTTGGGCATCCGAAAGCCGCCGTGTACAGCGTCTTTGTCGAACTCGATCGCTCGGGATATGGCGCGCTACAACACGCGTTTAAAGACAAGGTGCCGACGTCGGTGTGGGGCACGCTGGCGACGCGACTCCCATACCTCGATGATGCCTACGGTGCGCGTGTGTTGGTGCTCGAAGAAGGGACCGACGCCCGCGCCCGCGTGGTCGATGTCGACAGCGCGTCACTGCGCGCCGGACCCGCCGTAGGACGCGTCCGGTAGTCGACTGCGTCGTGGTCAAGTCGCCGTGCGCACAACGCCGGTGGTGCACTGTGAAGGCGCGACATGACGAATTGCGCTAGCCGCCAGGAAACAGGCATTCGCCGCCGACACACACGAGGCCGGGACAGCAGTCGTCCGACGTCGTGCAGGCACCGCACACACCATCGACACAGGCTTGGGCGTTGCAGCTGCATTCCGTGCACGCTTCTCCTTCGCCCTCGCCTTCGCCTTCCCCCTCGCCGATATCGCCAGCGCAGGCCGCAAACAAGCCGAGCTCTCCTTCGGGATCGAGCTGCACTTGCAAACACGTCGTCGGGCATAACACCGCGACGGTGCCGTCGACGTAGTAGGCGTTGTCGATGCACGCGCCTGCTGCGTCGACGCGCGTGAGTGCGCGCAAGCCGCTGCCGTTGCTGGGCGTGTAGCTGACCGCGACGCCGCGAAGGTCGAGGCTGCGGCCCGCGGGTGCGTCGGGCACAAGCAGGCTGCACGGCAGCACGACGCCATCAAGGACGCCTTGCGCGACGGCCTGAAACACCACATCAAAGCTGGCGTTGTCGCACAGCGGGAAGCGCAGGCCGCCCGTCAGGATCGACAAGCTTTGGTACTCTTCGCCCGCAGCCTCGGAGCCCGGCTGACATTGGTCGGTGACGAGCGGTTGGTCTGGCGTCCAAGCGGCCGTCGCCGGTGTGTTTTCCGCCATGCCGACGATGCTGTGCACGACGTAGCGGCGGTCGGTGTCGGCGCCGAATTTCTCGGGTGCGCGTGCCAACAGCTCCGCGTCGAAATTTTGGAAGTTCGTGGCGGATTCATCGTCGGTGATAAGGATAAAGGTCTTTAGCGAGTTGTCGCGCAATACCGCGCCCCAGCCGTCGGGCATGTGGCCGTGGGCATCAGCGCTAGCGTAGCTGTCGAGCAACACGCTAAATGCGTCGTGGCTATCGACCAACGTGTCGTAGTGAAAAAACGTCGGGAAGTTCACGCCCGGCGCGTCGGGCAACGGATCTGCGCAGTCGTCGGTCGACAGCGGCTGGCTGACGCACATGCTGAGCTTGGGTCCCGGTGGGTAGTCCGCCAGCAAAATGACGCGATAGTCGACGCCGCTTTGTCCGATGATGTTGGCGAAGTTGACGCTGATGTTTGCCTCCACCGCGTCGATCTCGCCTTGCATGCTCGACGACGTGTCGATCGCGATGATGATATCCGCAGGCGCTGCCACACCGACGGCTGCCTGCGCGGAGGCCGACACGCAGGTGTCGTCAGGGTTGAGTGGGTCGGTGCCCACGGAGTCTTCTTGGCCATCTGGGATGCCATCGCCGTCGGTGTCGGGGTTGTTGGGGTCCAAGCCCCGGTCATATTCGTCGCCGTCATTGATGCCGTCATCGTCGCTGTCGGCGTCGTTGGGATCGGTGCCGATCTCAATCTCTTGAGAGTCGCAGATGCCGTCGGCATCGGAGTCAGGGACGCAATCGCCGATGATGATCCCCGCGTCGAGCTCGCCCTCGCCCTCGCCACCTTCACCTTCGCCACCTTCACCTTCGCCTTCACCGCCGTGAGCCGCCGGCGGCGCGCAGCCGTCGCAACCAAAAAACAACACGACGGTGGCGAGAGGGATCAAGTAGCGCATACGTCATGCTATCTTGCTACAAAGGCCGTGCCCAATGTCTGAATCATCTGAGCATCTTTCCGCCAACAAACGTCGGCATCCGCGTGTCAACGTGGCACTTTTGGTGCAGTATCGATTTGGCGCGCTGGAAGATTTCCGCACCGACTACGCGCTGAATCTGTCGCGTTCGGGGCTGTTTATCGAGACGGATGAAGTGCGACCGCTCGGCACGCGCGTGTTCGTGCAGCTCAGCACACGCGACGGCAACCACCTTTTGCAAGGGGAAGGCCGCGTGGTGCGCAACGTCGACGGTGGCTACGCCATCGAACTCGTTGGTTTCGACGCGCAAGCCCAGCTCGTGCTCGACGGCTTGGTGCGAGAGACGATTAGCGTGGGACTCGAGCCGTAGGCGCCACTCGCAGCTGACGCGTTGCATCGCGTGCTTCGGGATGGCGCGCGCACGCGGACCAGCGGTTATCCTTGACCGCGGCTTTTCTTCACGGTTAGCGTCACCAAACTGTTCGGGAGGACCTTGCATGACAACGACGTCGACGAGCGCACGAACGCGCCAAATCGTGGACCTGCTCAAAGACGTCCCCCTGTTTGCCGGCCTCGACCCCGACGATTTGGCACGCTTGTCGCCGCTCATCGCGGAGAAGCACTACCCCAAAGATACCGTCATTGTGAGCGCGACTGACCCAGGCGACGCGCTGTACATCGTCGCGGAGGGTGAAGTGAAAGTGTCGCTTTGGAGCGACAACGGCCGCGAGATCATCTTGTCAACCCTCGGCCCTGCGAGCTTCTTCGGCGAGATGAGCTTGATCGATGGTGAGCCGCGTTCAGCCAACGTCGCATGCCTGACGGACGCGCTGATGTTGCGCCTGGGTCGCCGCGAATTTATCCAAGCCCTGCGCAGCTACCCCACCATCGCCATCAACGTCATGACCGAAGTGTGCGTGCGCCTGCGCCGCGCCGACGAGAGCATCGGCAACCTTGCCCTGCTCGATGTCTACGGTCGCGTCGCGCGCTTCTTGTTGGAGCGCTGCGAGGAGGAGGGTGACGTCGTTCCCGAGGGCAACTTGGTCAAAAAGATGCCCACGCAACAACACATCGCCAGCCGCATCGGCACCAGCCGCGAAACGGTGAGCCGCGCGCTGTCGGAATTTCAGCGCCGTGGCTTCATCGAGCAGCGCGGCAAGGGGCTGTTGGTGCGCGAAGGGCTCGACCCAAAAGCAGTCTCGCGAGGCCGCAGCTGATCGCGAGCTAGACGCTCCTCGCGGGCGGCGAAGTTGAGGTTGTCGGCGGACGCGCGTCCGATCGACGCGTCCTCACAAGACTCGGTCCGCGCTTTTCGCTTTGACTTGCTTGGTCTCGTCCCGCCATGCCGCCATCAACCTTGTGTTTTCGCGTTGCAGGTGTCGCAGCTGGCGTGCGTCGTCGTCGCCTCGCGCGGCTGCCGCCCGCGTCACAAACGCGAGCCATGCTT
>JAYTVG010000212.1:0-2172 GCA_043744135.1 Deltaproteobacteria bacterium
GGGGTCAAGCCCAGCCGCGGTGGCGCGGCGCTTGAGTTCGTCTTGTTGCGGACCGCTTCCCATCAGCGTGAGCGTGAGCGCCACGCCGGCCGCACGCGCGATGGCGACGGCGTCGATGATGCGATCGACGCCTTTGTAGGGAACAAAGCGCCCAAAGTAGGTAACGCGCAGCGGCGCGGCGGCCAGCAGGTGCGCGACCTTTTGCGCCAGCTTTGGCGGCGTGATGACGTCGTCGCTGCTGAAGTTTGGATCCTGAAACAACTTGACGTTGTCGCGGTGGGCACCGTAGTCGGCCACCTGGGCGGGCTCTTTGAACAACTGCAGACCGGCGATGCGTGCGTACGTTCGGTGCTGCAAGTCGCGCAACGGGTCGTAGACAAACTTGCACAACGCATAGTCGCGAAAGGACCACGCACCAGTGCGGTAGTTCATGTCGGCGCTTTTCCGATTGTCGATGTCGGTGATGGTCAACAACGGCTTTTGCATCATCGCAGCGATGATCGACGCGTGAAATTCTATCGGCCGAAACACGTCGTGGCTGAGGTGCGAATGCACGAGGTCCGCGTCTTTGATCAACGCACGCACGATGCGCACCGCGCGCGCATGATCGACCAGTGCGTAGTGCCGCTTACTGCTCGCTTGCGGGTACAGTTCCACAAAGCGCAGCGGCTCGCGCGCCTCATCAATGACGACGCACGTTGCCTTGGCGGCGGCGTAGTGTGCGACGCTCATTTGTGGGGCCGCGATCGTCATCAGCGAAAAGCGCGGAGCGAGCTTGCGCATCATCAGCCGCAGGTGTTCGGCGAACGCGCCCTCCATTGCAAACTCGGTCGACGACAGCCGGTGCATCGGCGCCGGCACCACCATGAGGTAGCGCATCAGGCGAAAAACTCCCGCACCTTGTCGACGACCGCCGCGACATCGTCATCGCTCAAGCCGACAAACAGCGGCAAGCGCAGCAATCGATCCGCGAGCAGCTCGCTGTTGGGCAAGGCGCCGCGGTCCCCGTGCAGAGTGCTGCCTTTAGGGGTGCGGTGCAGCGCGGGATAGTGAAACGCAGCGGCAATCCCCGCGCCATTGAGGTGGCGCATCAGACGCGTGCGCTCATCAAACGAGTTGAGCACCACCGCCATGAGATGGTGATTTGACTCCACGTTTGGCGGGGTGGCCAAGATGCGCAGGCAGCCGCGCTGCACGAGCGGTGCGAGCAGCATGTGGTAGCGCGCGACCACAGCGCTGCGCGCGACGGTGAACGCTTCGCGCGCTTCAAGTTGCGCGAGTAGCTGCGCCGCCAGCGTGTCCGCCGACAAAAACGAACCACCAACGTCCACCCAAGTGTATTTGTCGACGTGGCCCATCAAAAACTGCGCACGGTTCGTGCCCTTCTCGCGGACGATTTCGGCGCGCGCGCGCAGCGATTCACGGTTGATGACCAATGCCCCGCCTTCGCCGCACTGAAAATTCTTGGTGCCGTGAAAGCTAAAGCAGCCCAGGTCGCCGAGCGTTCCCGCAACCTTGCCGTCACGCGCAGAAAACACCGCCTGCGCCGCATCCTCAATGATGGCGACGTCCACGCCGTGGGCGATGGCGCCATCGACGGCGCGCCCAATGGCGGACACATCTGCGGGGTTGCCAGCGTAGTGCACGGCAACCACGGCGCGCGTGCGATCGGTGAGCTTCGCCAACACCGACGCCGCATCGATGTTGCCGTCATCGACGTTGACGTCGCAAAACACCACGTCCCAGCCGTGCAGCAAAAACGCGTTCGCCGTCGATACGAAGGTAAAACTCGGCACAATCACTTCGGGTCGGACCGCGGGCGCATCCGCGGGCGCATCCGCACGACACAGCAGCGCGCTGAGCTCGAGCGCCGACGTGCACGACGTCGTGAGCAACACCGCGGGCGCTGGCAGCGTCGCTTCCAACAGCGCTCGCACGCGCTTGGTGAAGGGTCCATCGCCAGAGCCCTGCCCAGAGCGCACGCTTTGCACGACGTAGCGTTCTTCATTGGGCGCTAGTGCAGCGCGCGACAGAGGAATCGACAACATGTGCTGCACCATCAACCGTCCCGGCGCCGCCGTCAATTCACCGACCTTGGGAGGTGAACAAAGTAATTCACCGACCTTGGGAGGTGAACAAAGTAATTCACCGACCTTGGGAGGTGAACAAAGT
>JAYTVG010000213.1:0-2168 GCA_043744135.1 Deltaproteobacteria bacterium
CGTCGACAAAGTGAACCCCAATGGCGGCGCTATCGCTCTGGGTCATGCGCTGGGGTGCACCGGCGCGCGCCAGATCGCGACGTTGATTCACGAACTCAAACGCCGCAACGGTAAGCGCGGCGTAGTGACGATGTGCATCGGCGGCGGCATGGGTGCAGCTGGGCTCATCGAGCTGGTGTGAGCGGCGCTCGGCTCGTGCTGATGTGCACGCTGGCGTGGTTATGCGCTTGCGGTGACGTCGCAAAACCCGCAGAGCGCTTGCAGCCGTTAGCGCAGCTGGGCTCACCGTTTGTCACGCGCGTGGTGCGCTTCGCTCCTGGTACGGGTGCGGGATTCGGCGCCGACGCCATGCCCACCGTCGTCATGGGGCCACCCGACGGCTATGGCGCAAACGCCGGCAGCACCGATGTGGTGAGCTTGGGAGACGGCGGCGAGATCGTGGTTGAACTCGGTCGCGGTATCGATGACGTCGCTGGCGTGGACTTCACGGTGTTTGAAAACCCGTTCATGTTTGCGGGCGGCACGTTTTCGGAGCTCGGCGAGGTGAGCGTGTCCATCGACGCCAGCGCGTGGGCTGTGTTTGCGTGTGATGCAGCGACCACCATCGGCTGCGCCGGTGTGACGCCGGTGTTTGCAAACGACATCGTCAGTGCGCGCGACCCCACGGTCAGCGGCGGCGACAGCTACGACCTGTCAGCGCTCGACGACGACGTCACGGGTGCACAGTTCGTGCGCATTCGCGCCGTGGGTGGCGGCGGCTTTGCGCCGTCGCTGGGGTTTGACCTCGACGCGGTGGCCGTGGTGTCGCAACCGCCGCTGTAAGCCCGCCGTGTGAGATGTGCCCAACGTCGTCGTGGAGGGCACCACGTGAGCAGGAGTGGCTCAAAAGTGGCTGTCGAACACGCGCGTCGCGATCGGCTCGCGACCATTACGTGCCTCACCCGCCCGCTGCTTGTCGTGCAGCAGTGCCGCATCACCGGGCACGCCAACAGCGACGACGGCGAGCACGTCGATGCCTGCGGGAGCGCGCACGAGCTGCGCGGCTTTGGCGTGGTCAAACCCCTCCATCGCGTGCACCACCAATCCCATCTGCCTGCCTTGTAGTGCAAGCGACATCCACGCTGCACCCGCATCAAAGGCCGCGAGCCGCGCCGGTGACGTCGTGCCGTCCGCGGCCGTGCGCACAGTTTGCGTGCAGACAACCACGAGGGCGGCCGCGCGCGCACACCACGCCCGGTTGAACTCGGCCAGGACTGCGAGCAGTTCGACGAACGCCGGCTGGTCGTTTTTCGCCACCACAAAGCGCCACGGTTGTGAATTCGACGACGACGGCGCCCAGCGCGCAGCTTCGAACAGCCGGTTGAGCTCGGCCGCGGCGACGGGCGCACCCGACATCGCCCGAGGGGAGTGGCGACGTAAAAAGAGTGAATCGATCGCGTAGTCTGCTTGACGCATGGGGATCCTTCACTGGTGTTGGGCGCGCAGTTGGCTCCACGCGCTATCGAAGTTGCTGACCTACTCGGTTTCAACCCGTCGGCGTTTTGCGCGATCGTGGGGTTTGAGGCCACGCTTGCGGATGCGGATAGCGGCGGGCGTGACCTCGATGAGCTCATCCATGTCGATCCACTCCATGGCCTCTTCCAGGCGCATCTTTTTGGGTGGCGTGAGGATCATGTTTTCATCCTTGCCGGCGGCGCGGATGTTGGTGAGCTTCTTTTCACGAATGATGTTGATGTCGAGGTCGTTGTCGCGCGCGTGCTCGCCGACCACCATGCCCTCGTAGACCTCTTCGCCAGGGCTAACGAACATATGGCCGCGCGGCTGCAGGTTGAAGATGGCGTACGGCGTGGTGCGACCCAAGTCGGTCGAGATCATGGCGCCGGATTTGCGCGCCTCGACGTCACCGATGAACGGGATCCACCCCTTCAAATACGACGACATCTGGCCTTCACCGCGCGTGATGGTGCGAAACGATCCCAAAAAGCCGATCAGGCCGCGCGTGGGGATTTCGTACTCCACCGACGTCCATCCCGAGATCGCCTCCTCCATGTTCACCATCTTGCCGCCGCGCTTGCCGACGAGCTCGGTGACGGAGCCGATGGCGGTCTCGGGGATGTTGATGACGAGGCCCTCCAGCGGTTCTTGTTTGTGGCCTGCGGTCTCTTTGA
>JAYTVG010000214.1:0-2168 GCA_043744135.1 Deltaproteobacteria bacterium
CGCTCCGTGTCGAGGTCGTACTGCGTCGGTGGCATCGTCAACTGCGGAGCGTCTTTGGGGGCACCGCGGCGCGCCGGTTGTTGTGCTCGCGCAAATGGCCGCTCATCGTCATCGCTGTGGTCCGCGTTCGCCGGCGCGACGGCATCACCGTCATCGACGCTCACGTGCGTCATCGGTACCACCGCAACCTCCGAGCGATGCTGCGGTGCCGCAGCGTTTGGTGACGCGGGCAGACCATCGATCATGGTCTTTTTCGGCACCACCCAATCGTCGCGGTGGTCCTGTTTGAGCGGTCGCGGTGGGCGCGGGGGCGTGGCCGGCGCGTCTTGGTCGGCGAGCTGCGCTTCTTTCATCGGCTCCATGAGCCGGCGCGGCAACACACCCGTGACAAACGACATCAGGCGATTGCGCAGGTGGCCGACGCCGCCCACGCGCGTCGACAACGCCGCGTCGAGCAAGGTGAAGGCGACCGCGTCTTTGTTGCGCAACAGCGCCACCAGCAGATGCAGCGTATTGGTCTGGCGCGCATCGCAGCGCAGGGCTGTTTCTTCCGCGGCATCGAGGGCGTGGCGCAACGCGCCTGGCGCGTCGGTCATCTGCGGGTCGAGCAGCTCCAGCAGCGCGTCCTCGTTGATGCCGTATTCCCGCAGGATGATCTCGGCGGGATTGGGCACCGTAAACAACGCCAACAACACGTGGCTGCTGGCAACGTCTTGCCCGACACCGTCTGCGATCGCGCGGGCTTCTGTCAGCGTGCGCGACAAATCGGCCGCCGCCGGCACTTTCATGGCGTGTTTGTACGCGGCGTGGTCGATCGGAGCGGGCATCGAAGTCCTCGGTGGTGGGTGTTTAGATCACGCAGGCGGTACGCAAACGTCAGCGTCGCCGACGGTTTCGCAGTTGCCACCGTTTTCACACGGGGCCCCGCCAAGGATGCACGGCGTCAAGCAAACGCCCTCGGAACAGCGCAGCGCGTCTTGGCAGACCCCGCACGGCTCGCCGACGTCGCCGATGTGCACGCAAACGCCGTCGGTGTCAGAGCCACCCAGAGCCACGCAGCGAAACGCATCCGCACACACGCCGGTCTGCTGCACGCACAACGCCAAACACGTGGGATCCGCGAGGCCCGTGCCGACTGGATCGACGCATGCCAAGTCGGTGGTGTTGCACGCGTTGCTCGACGTGCACACGTGGTTGAGGGTGCCGGGAACCGCGTCGCTGCCGTAGTTTGCGTTCGGCGTCTGTGCGTCAGACGTGCACGCCACGTACAGCGCCGGGCTGCACAGTGCCGCGCACGCCACCACGCCACCGACTAGCCGCGTCCATGTCGTACTCACCATCGCAGCCTCCTCACGCAGCCCTGCGCCGCGCGCGCAGCATAGCGCAACTTCGTGGGCGGCGGGCTGTCGCGCGTGGCGGCGCCGCGGCGAGCGCTTAAATCCGCGGCAGCAGCGTAAACACCTTCGTCAACAAGAAGTCGATCAACACGACCATCACGCTGACATTGACGACGGTGCGGGTGGTCGCGCGGCCGACGCCCTCAGTGCCCTGGCCACACGTCAAGCCTTCGTAGCAGCCGATGATCGCGATGCCGAAGCCAAAGAAAAACGGCTTCAAATACCCGCTCAAAAAATCGGTCGCGTGCACCACGTTCACCGCAGACTTAAAAAAGTGCGTCATCGAAAGGTCGAACTGAGCGTTTGCGATGAGCATGCCGCCAAAAATGCCGACGATGTCCGCAAACAACGCAAGCAACGGCAGCATCAGCGTTGTCGCGATCACGCGCGGCACGACGAGCTTTTTGATGGGGTTGGCGCCCAGTGCGCGCATCGCGTCGACCTGCTCGGTGACGCGCATCGAGCCGATTTCCGCGGCCATGCCAGCCCCGACGCGTCCGCCGACGACCAAGGCAGTGAACACCGGTCCCAGCTCGCGCACGATGCTCAAGCTGGTGACGCGGCCGACGTAAGGGACCGCCCCCATGGTTTGCAGCGTCAAGCCGAACTGCAACGCGAACACCAAGCCGACAAAAAACAGGATCAACACCGCGATCGGCAGCGATTTGACGCCGATGACCTCACACTGCTCCACGATGGCGCGCATGCCCCACGGCGGTGTCAGCGCCACCCGAAAAAAGCCCCACGCCAGCCGCGACAATCCGCCGAGAT
>JAYTVG010000215.1:0-2165 GCA_043744135.1 Deltaproteobacteria bacterium
GCGCGCGGTTGCCGCTCGATCCGCGCGGTAGCGCACGCCTCGATATCGGTGTTTTGCAGCCGCTCGGCGGCATGGTGGCGCGTGGTGCGCTTGGCGGCGCCCCGGCTGGTTTGGCCATGATGAGGTTGGGCTATGCATTTTGATCGTCTGATTTATCGTCGCACCGCTCGCTGTCGCACTCGAGTTGCGTCGGCCGTTAGCTGTGCCGCGGCACTGTTGTGCGCTGCAGCATGTGCGCCTGCCGGGCTGCCCCCAGCGCGCGCGGTCCCCTCGCCGCCGCTGCCACTATGTCAGCCGAACCTCGACGGTGTCATTACCCGCGCCGAGCTGCCGTTTGTGGTCGGCGCCACGGCGTACGTGCGGGTCGGCTTCGACGTCGCGGTCAATACACGCGGCGATGAGGGCCAAGATGGCGCGCGCGTGTGGGATCTGTCGCGCCCCAGCAGCGACGCGCAGCCGCGCGGTGCGTTGACCGTGAGCGCCCTGGGTGATCAATGGTTTGCTCCACAGTTTCCCGACGCGACGCTCGTCGGCCCGCTCGCCGTCGACAACGCCTTAGTCGGCGCGCTGTCGATCACGGATGCCGGCGTGTTTTTGCACGGCGCAGCCTCGTCGCAGCCCCAACCCGCGCAGGGCCGCACCTTGCTCGTGTACCAACAGCCCGTCATGCTGTACCCATTTCCGCTGCAAGTTGGCGCCCACGCGCAAACCCAAACGCAAGCGCTCGGCGGCGTCGTTTCAGGCATCCCGTTTGCCGTCGACGACACCACGACAATCGACGTCACCGCGCACGGCCAGCTCGTGTTGCCTGACATGTTGTTTGACGACCTGTTGCGCGTGACCGTCAGACTGCAGCGCGTGCCGATCGCCGGCATTGCCGTGCAACAGGTGACGCACATCTTCGTCAATGAGTGCTTGGGTGAAGTCGCGCGCATGGTGTCGCCTGCGGTGCCGCTCTCCGAGACGCTCGACGACGCCTTTCCGGTCGCCGCCGAAGTGTGGCGCCTGTCGTTTTAGCTTTTGGAGGTCGTGTGGGAAAAAAAGGCAGCGAGCCGCAGGCAATTTCTGAAGAGCTTCTCGACAAGATGGTCGACGCGCTCGAGGGCCCCATCAACACCATGGCAGAGCGCCTCATGTCGTCAAAGCTCGTGCTCGCACCGCTGGGATTGACGCTCAACGTGGTGTTGCGTGTCGCGCGTCGCCTCAAGCGGGTCGTGGCGCGCGTTTCGACGGGAGGTGTGCGGTGATAGCGCAGGCCTCATCGAGGTTAGCGAGGTTGCTCGTGCGAAGCGGGGTATTGAGCGCAATGCCACTCGCGCTCGCACGGATGAACGGCGCGATGTCGCTAGTGCGCCACCAACTCGATCGCACGCCCGCGCCGGTCGCGCCGACGCCCGCAACAACGATCGCGAGCGAAGGCGCCGCACGCCTATTGCGTTACGCGCGCGCGCCTGGCGCCCCGCAGCGGCATCCGATCGTGCTGTGCCCGAGCTTGATCAACCGCCTCTATGTGCTCGACCTAAAGGAGGGCATCTCGACCGTGGCAGAGCTGTCCCGCGCGGGCCACACCGTGTACGGCATCGACTGGGGCGACCCCGGCGTCGCTGAGCGCGGCGTCGGATTTGATGGCTTCGTTGTGCGCTTGCAACATTTCTTGCGACTGAGCTGTCGCGACGCTGATGTGCGCAAGATCCACGTGCTCGGGCATTGTTTGGGTGGAACCATGGCGACCGCGCTCGCCGCGCTCGACGACGCGCACATGCAAACTCTCATCAACTTGACGGTACCCATCTCGTTTCACGACGGTGGCTTGTTGTCGGCATGGTCGCGCGCACCGTTTTTAGACGCACAGCTGCTGGCTGACGTGGTCGGCCATATCCCGCCGTGGCTGACGCAACCGGCGTTTCAGGTCCTCAAACCCACGGGCAAAGCGAGTAAGTTGCTGCGGTTGTATCAGTCGCTCGACAAGCCGGCGTTCTTGGAGTTCTTTCGATGTCTAGAGACGTGGATCAACGACAACGTCTCGATCCCTGATGCATTTTTCGTCGACCTCAATATTAAATTTTACCAGCGCAACGAGCTCGTGCAAGACCGCTTGCGTTTGCCATCGTTTGACACACCCTCTCAGGGCGTTGTGCAGCTGCACAACCTCCGCATACCCGTGC
>JAYTVG010000216.1:0-7001 GCA_043744135.1 Deltaproteobacteria bacterium
GGTGGCGTTTCGCTGCGGGCCACAATCCCGCCCTGATGGCGCTAGCGTGCGGCGCCCTGCTGGCGTCGTTGCCGGCCTGCGCCACTTGTGCTGTTGGAAGGTGACAACGGGACAGCGCCCGCGCTACGCCGATAAGCTCATCAGCTCGGTGTGTGGAGGTCGCTATGTCGCGGGTGGAAGATGAAGCGCAAGCCAAAGCCGCGGCGGACGCGGAGCGCCTGCAAAAAAAGATCGACCGCGACACGCGCGACAGCAAAGCCACCTCGGCCCAGCGCGAGACCTTCGCCAAGATGATGAAGGGTGGCCAGACGCAGCAGCGCACCGATAAATCCCCGGTGTTACGCAAAGAGGCCGAGCGCCAGGGTGCGGCCCAACAAAAAACCGCGTCCGATGCAGAACGCAAAGCGCAGATGGCCCGAGGCGGTTTGCAAAGCAACGCGCGCGCGCTGGAGCAAGCGAAGTCGTTTCAAGGCGGCCTGTCCCGCGCCCACAGCGAGACGCAACAAAGCGATGCCCAGCGCACCGAAAGCCGCGACACCGGCGTGTCGCACGATCGCGTGGACCGCGACGAGCGCGGCACGGAACAACTACAAAAAGCTGAGGTCAAAAAGGACCAGCAACACGACCTGCAGCGCATCGAAGCACGTGAGCCACAACACCTGGCTAACGCCGCCATCGACGGCAACGGCCAAGGCGGCGGTGGTGGTGGCAACAAGCGCGAGCACCCTGGCGCGCCAGCGCACAGCGTCGCGGCGCCGGTCGCAGCTGCAGCAGGCCCAAGCGCGGCGCACGAGGTCAAACAGATCCCGCCGGAGCTGCTCGAAAAGCTCGTGTCCACGGTGTATCTCGCGGTCAACCAAAAGGGCTTGCGCGAGTTTCAGATCGAGCTCAAAGAGGGCGTGTTGTCGGGGGCCACGCTGAAGATCTCCGCCGACGACGGCAAGATCAGCCTGCGGTTCATTGGCCTTGATGCGCAAAAGCAAAACCTCATCGAGTCCAGCAAGGGAGAGCTCATGCGCAAACTCGAAAAAAAGGGCCTGCGCTTGGCGCGCCTCGACGTCGGCTAGCGTCGACCGGTCACGGGCCGATGCCGCGCCCTCGCTCCACTCAACCCAACTCAACTCTGCCCTGGGCCGCTTGCTTAGCGGGCCCTTGGTGGCATGCGGCCCCACTACGCGGCCCTACCACGCAGTGCCGAGGCTGCATGTGATTCGCGCTGAAAAACTGCTACAGCACCCACGCGCCTAAAGGCGTGGAGGTTTTGGTGCAGTCCATCGGTACGCCAGCGTTGTGGATTGGATTTTCGATTGCTGTGGCGGTGTTGTTGGCGATCGACTTGTGGCTCGGCAGCAAAGACACCGGCATCATGAGCAAACGCAAAGCGTTGGCGTGGACCGCGGTGTGGGTCGGCCTCGCGGTCTGCTTTGGCATCGGCATCTTGTTGTTCGCCCACGATGCGCACAATGAGCAAAAAGCCATGGAGTTTTTTGCCGCGTACCTCATCGAATACTCGCTGTCCGTCGACAACTTGTTTGTCTTTTTGTTGCTGTTTTCGGCCTTCAAAGTGCCGCAGGCGTACCAACACCGCGTGTTGTTCTGGGGCATTTTCGGCGCGGTGGTGCTGCGCGCGATCTTCATCTTCGCCGGCACTGCCTTGCTTCAGCGCTTCCATTTCTTGATCTATTTGTTCGGTGCGTTTTTGATCTACACCGGCTTGAAGTTGGTGTTTTCAAAGGATGACGGCGACGCCGACATCAGCGACAACACCGTGGTCAAAATCGCGAAACGCTTTTTGCGCGTCTCAACCAGCTACGACGGCCACCACTTTTTCACGGTGCAAAACGGCGTTCGCCTGGCCACACCGCTGCTGCTGGTGCTCATTTGCGTCGAGATGTCCGACGTCGTGTTCGCGCTCGACTCCATCCCGGCGGTGTTTGGCGTCAGCTTGGATCCGTTCATCGTTTACACGTCAAACATCATGGCGATCTTAGGCTTGCGCTCGTTGTTTTTTCTGCTGTCGGGCGCGCTGTGGGGCCTGCGGTTTTTGAAGCCCGCGCTGGGCTTGGTGCTCGCGTTTGTGGGTACCAAGATGTGCCTTCAACTGCTGCACGTCGCAGCTGGCAAGCTCGGCGTGGCTGGTGCGGTGAGTTGGCTTCCACACGAAGTGTCGACGTCCGTGTCGCTGGTGGCGGTCGGTGGCTTACTGGGATTGGGGATCGCCGCGTCGTTGCTGTTTCCGGGTCAAAAGAAGTCACAAATCGACGCCGCCCACGAGATTGAGGCCGACGTTCGCGCCGTGATCTCGGGTGAGGGCGCAGCTGTGGCCGACGCCGCAGACAGCAAACCCACGACGGCAGTGAGCTGAGCGATGGCCAAAAAGCTGCGGCGATTCAAGATGGATGGCTTGCCGAAACTGGCGCGAGCGCACGTGCAGCTCATCAACGCGCTGCTGTGGAGGTTGCCGAGCACGCTGTTTGAGGCGGGCTTCAAAGACCGCATGCGTGACGCGCTCGAGCCCATCATCCACGCCGACGTCGATGTCTGGTTCGATGGCGCTCGGCGCGTGCAGGCGGGGGAGGCAGCGCGGTTGTTGGCCGAGCCAACGTGTGCAGCCGTCATTGGACTGACCCCGCGCACCGACAAAGCCGTCATCGAAATCGACCTCGCGCTGGTGCAGATGTGCATCGATAAGATCTTAGGCGGCAGCACCGAGACCGCAGACACCAACCGGCCGTTGAGCGAGATTGAAGACGGGGTGTTTTCCTTCGTGCTGCTCAAGGTGCTGCATCTGTTGCAAATTGAGGCTGCCGACGAGCACGCGCTGACGTTGAAGCTCGAAAGCGTGCACGGCGCCGCCCACCAACTCAAAGACCGCGTCGATCTCGACGGCGCGATGGTGGTGTTGAGCTTCAAGCTGTTTTTCGACGTCAAGGTCGGTTTCATGCGGCTGTACGTGCCCGAGAGTCTGGTGGCCGACGTGTTTTCGCCCACGCCACCTGCTGCTGGCCCCGCGCGCGACCGACAACTGCGGCGCTTTGCGCAGCGGGCGAACTTGATCCGCGCCATCAAAACCACCCTGAGTGTCGAGGTGGGGCGCATCTCGTTTTCCATGGCCGACCTGCAGGCACTCGAGGTCGAAGACATCATCTTGGTTGAAGAGACCGAGGTGCGCTTGGAGGGCAGCTCCGAAACTGACGTCGGTGTTTTGAGCGGTCGCGTGCATTGTCGCGTCGGCGCAAACGGTGCGTCATCGGTGCAAGGCATCGTGCAGGTGTCGCAAGGTGGCCGCTACGAGGTCGCCATTGAAGGCATTTCGCCCATGGGCGAGCCGCGCCCGCCCGCTTTTTTGTTCGCGCAATCCTCGTTGGAAGATGGAAACGACATGGCCAAAGAAACGCACGAAGACGCAATCCTGTTGAGCGCCGCCGGCCTGGTCGACGCACGCGCGCTCGCTGCCCGCATGCGTGGCGCACAGCTTCACCGCTTCGCCGCAGCGACGCTGTCGACGCGCCAGGGCGCCGCTGAACCAGACGACGCCTGCGAGCACTCAGATCCCGACGACGACGACGCGCCCAGCCAAGACGCAGCACAGCTGCTTGAAGACGTCACGGTGTCGATGTCCGTCGAGCTCGGCCGCGTCACGGTCAGTGCCGCCGATGTGATGGGCCTGCGCGCGGGACAGGTCATCGAGCTGTCACGACAGCCTGGTGCGCCGGTCGACCTCGTCGTCGACGGCAAGCGCATAGGCAAAGGCGAGTTGGTTGAGATCGATGGCGAGCTCGGCGTGCGGATCTTGAGCCTCGCGAAGTAGCGTTACGTTCGACGCCGCACGCGCACCACCAGCGCCCGGCGTCAGCTCGACGGTGCCGTCATCTTCGATGACAAACAAACGGCACTGTCGAGGGCGATTGGCTGGGCGTGAACAACAGCAGTGCCGTGAACGTTGCGATCATGTGACGACCTCCGTCGCGCATGAAAAGCAATGCGCGTGCCGAGCGCGAAGCGTCAACAAACGCACAGCGATCGGCTGGTCCGGCTGCGCCTACGGCAAGAAGCGGTCGATGTTTTTCAGCTTCGTCGGCAAATAGTCGTCGATGACAAAGTTCAAGCCATGCAGCGACAGCGCTTGTTGCTCAGCGCGCACTTGCATCTTCATCAACAGGTCGATCGCTTCTTTCCACTGCTTTTGGCTTTGGAAAAACGGGTCGTTTTTCAGCGCATCCCCAGCGCGTTTCACATCGATGTCGGCGAGCGGGTGGGTGGCCTTTTTCAAATCGAAATCGACGATGTCTTTGGGCGTCAACCCCAAGTAGCGCACGTTGGGCACGCAAAAGAATTGGTTGATGTGTGCCGCGTTTCCCGAGCCCACTTTGAGCGTGCGGTAGATGTTGGCGAAGCCGTACGGATCGCAATCCGTGAATGCGTAGACGGGAATTTTCAGCTGCTCGGACAGCATGCGAATGAAGCGACGGCACGCGCGCGTCGGCACGCCACCCATCGCCACCAAGATGCAATTGCCTTTCTGCCAATACTTGTGCTGGTTGAGCCGGTGAAACATGCCGGTGGTCTCAATCGCCAACACGAACTTCGCTTTGCTTTTGAACTTCAAGTGCTCCACCGACGACGGCACGCTGTACGCGCCCGAGCCAAATCGCGTGCAGTCGATGGGGATTTCCTCGCCAGTCTCTGTGTCGCGATCGAGCACCGTCAACTCGCCAGCCACCGAGCCGCCGTGTTGGTCGGGGATGTAGCGCAGTTGTTCGCGCGAGACGCCCGAGGTAGAAAACAGCGCTTCGATGTCGTCCATCACCGTGTCGCTCTCGCTTTGTTCGTCAAAGCGCGCGTCGCCCCAGTTTTTGCTTTGGTAGTACGCATCTCGCTTGGTGGCGTAGTCGTCGGTGCGCACGAGCTCGGCTGACAACGCCATCAACTTCAACGTTTGCGCGAAAGTTTTGACAGTGCCGACGGTCAGCGCACGCACCTTCTTTTCGTGACCGATTTCAAAGAAGCCCTTTTTTTGATCGTATGTGACGTTTGACAGCGCACGCACGGGCATCTTGAGCTCGGGCTTTTTTTGCTTGACGATCGCGTCGCGCAACCCGCTCGCGGTGTTAAAAATCGCATCGAGGGTGGCTTTGTCCTTGGCCTCGTCGCCCGCACCGCGCAGGCGCTTTGGCTTGTCACTGCCCGCGGGTGCGGAGGTGGCGGCAGGCTTTTTTGCGGGGGTGTTCTTTTTTGACGCCATGGTGCAGCTGCCTTAGCACACGCAAGCCGGCACGTGCCAAGATGAGCCGGGGGTGCGCATGAATTCCAGTGTTCGAATTGTGAGTCCAGCTCCGACGAGACCATCGATGCCGACCGACGATCAGATCACTATTGTCGACGAGGCCGGCGTTCATATTAAAGCGCGCCCGGCGTCGCCGCCGTGGTTGGCATGCAGCCTTGAAGTCGCCAGCGTCGCCGAGGTCGTCGGCGTGTTGATCGCAGCGCGCCGCACCGGGCAACTCGATGTCATCGACGCGCACGGCAAACGCGCGCTGTTTTTTGAAAGCGGCGAATACACAGGCAGCACGTCGACACACGAGGCCGACCGCCTCGGGCAAGTGCTGTGGCGCAGCGGACGGCTCAGCCTCGACCAAGTGCTGATCGCTGCGGAGCAAGTCAAAGAAGGCAAACTGCTTGGGCGGGCATTGATTGAGCTTGGTTTCATCGAACCCGCTGCGCTGCGGCTGGCGCTCATCGATCAAGCGCAGGCGGTGTTTTCAGCCGCGTGCCTCGAAGAGACGGGCTACGCCGTATTTTGCGCCGACGTCTTTCACAGAAACCCCATCCGCTTTGGTGTGGGCACTCAAAAACTGGTCGACGGCGCCGTCGTTTCAGCGCGTGAGTTGCGCGATATGTCGCGCAAGCTTGGGCCGCTCGATCGCGTGATGGACGTCGTCACCCCGCCTCCTCTCGGCTTGCTCGACGAACGTTCATCGGCAATTTTGCAGTTGGTCACCAGCGCGCGCAAACAGGAACACACCGGGCGCGATCTGGTGCGCAAAGCCGCGCTTGGGCGCGTCGATGGCGTGCGTGCCCTCGTGGATCTGGTCGAGCGCGGCTACGTGCGTCCACGCGCCAGCGCCGAGGAAGCCACGCTCAAGGTCAAGCGGTTGTGCGCGGCCATCAACTTGGTGATGAGCGCGCTGGATGATGCCGGCTTCGGCGTCGGCGACCAGGTGCGCGAATACGTGGAAAATCCGCCGGCGCTGTTTGAAGGCGCGCTGTCGGGCCTTAGTTTGACCGATCCGCTCGACGAGGCCAGCGCCGTGCAACACGCCAAGTTCATCGTCGGCGGCGTGCCGTCGATGGTGCAAGCGCTGCAGGCTGTCCTCGACGACGCGTTGTTGGCTGCCACCGACACGTTGCCGATCGAGCTCACCACGAAAGTTCGCGAGCGCTGTAAAGTGCTCGGCGTTTAAAACGCGCGCTTCCCGCAGTAGCGTGCCGCTTGCGTGGGGGCCTTTTGCGCCGCGGTGCAAAAACGGCGCGCTCGCGCAGATAGACGTCAGAGCACAACACCGCGCGCTGCAGTGCGGGGTGTTGAGGTGGCCGGTGGCGTGCAGCGCGTGCGTTTGAAAAAACCACGCCGTTGCACGCGAGGCACCGGTACGTCGGGGGGCTGCAGACGTCGCTCACTCCTTTGACCTTCAAGGGCTGACCCCGGGGTGGGATCTCAGGCCACGCGGTCGACCGCCAGCGCGCACACGACGGCGAGCTTTTGCGCGTCGCCCGCCCCCGCGCGGGCCGTATGAGGACATCCCCTCGCCGTTGGGCCCGCGGCTCTCAAGCACCGGCGTCTACCACGTGAGCCGTCGAGGGACGGCGCGCAGAGGCGTGCACAAAGCACCGCGCGCGCGAATCAAGTTCAATCATGCAACGACCGCAGCACACGACCCACGTCGCCAACCAGAATTCGATCGCGCAGCAAACCGTACAACAGCGCAGGCGTTACCCCG